>NZ_JAYGIF010000109.1:0-43989 GCF_034931345.1 Pseudanabaena sp. CCNP1317
GTAGTTTTTTCTTCTCGTCTTCTGAAAATTCGATTGTAATCATGAATTAATTTTGGCGGCAGTATTAAATTCTTTAGCCGATTATCCCATTTTCTCAAAGCTCAAGTTCTGACCGTCTAAAGTATATATAATTAGGAGTAAGTAATGGATACGGTCAAAATTGAAATTTTGGGTACGGGTTGTAAGAAATGCCAACAGCTAGAGAAAAATGCAAAACAAGCAGTGACAAACCTGAATCTTACGGCAGAAGTTTTGCATATTACCGATCCTGTGGAGATTTCCATGCGCGGTGTAATGACAACTCCCGCGATCGCCGTTAATGGCAAAGTTGTCGGCAAAGGTTTAATCAGTGTCGAACAGATCCAACCGCTATTACAAAATTAGAGGGGGAAATCATGTTCGATCCCTTCTATCCCTTTGATTGGTTAGCCACGCAGATTGTATCGGGATTAATGGGAATATCGGTAAAATCCCCCCTTGGTTCCAGCTTGCATTTTTTCTTCTATGATGTGCCGAAAGTATTGACCTTGCTGGCGGTGATTAGCTTTGTGATTGGCACTCTCCAAAGCTTTATGTCTCCTGAAAAGGTGCGCCACTTCCTTGAGGGCAAACGCACATTTGCAGGAAATATAATGGCGGCGATGTTGGGAGCAATTACACCTTTCTGCTCCTGTTCGGCAGTACCGCTATTTATTGGATTTTTGCGGGCGGGTGTCCCGCTTGGGGTCACCTTCTCCTATTTGATTTCCGCGCCGATGGTGGATGCAGTTGCCATTTTCTTGTTGTGGAGTCTATTTGGACTACAAGCAACTTTAATCTATGTTGGGTTTGGTGTTAGCTTGGCAATTTTGGCAGGTTTTATCATTGGCAACTTCAAGCTAGAAAAGTGGGTGGAGCCATCAATTATAAAAATGCAACAGCTTTGCCAAACAGGTGAGGTTGAAACAGAAGACGAATCCTTTAGCCCTGTAATTTCATGGAAAGAGAGAATTTCCGAAGCACAATTTCAGACCACAGAAATCTTAAAATCAGTATGGCTTTATGTGGTGATTGGGATTGCGATCGGTGCTGGCATTCATGGCTACGCGCCAACGGAGCTAATCACTCAGTGGGCGGGGCGCGATAATCCTTTTGCAGTCCTAATCGCAACCTTGATTGGTGTGCCACTCTATACCAATGTTGCGGGTGTACTTCCCATTGCTGAGGCTTTGGTAAATAAAGGAATGCCTTTGGGAACGGTGCTATCCTTCACGATGGCAGTAACAGCGCTATCTTTGCCTCAGATGATCATTCTCAAAAGGGTATTATTGCCACAACTTCTATTTATATTCATAGGGCTGACCACTGTGGGAATTATTACAGTGGGTTACATTTTTAATACGCTGCTACTCTACTAAATTTCATCAGGTAAACGATTATAAATACACATAATTTCCATCAACAACAATCGTCTGTTGGCTCAGGACTGAGCTTTTTTGAAAAGTACCTGACCGTTTGGGTCGCCCTTTGCATTGTGATCGGCATCGCGATCGGTCGGATCTTTCCTGATGTCACTAAATCCCTAGATGCGATGAGCATTTATGAAGTGTCAGTACCAATCGCCATTTGTCTATTCTTCATGATGTATCCGATCATGGTGAAAATTGACTTTACCCAAGCTAAAAACGCTCTTCGCACCCCCAAGCCTGTCATCCTTACCCTCGTAGTCAATTGGCTCATCAAACCCTTCACAATGGTTGCCTTTGCCACCTTCTTTTTGGGAACCATATTTCGCCCCTTGATCGCAGGTACAGAAATCCTACGAGGAGCCGAAGTTGCCCTTGCTGATTCCTACATTGCAGGTGCAATTTTATTGGGAATTGCCCCCTGCACAGCAATGGTGATGATGTGGGGATATCTGTCCTATGGTAATCAGGTTTTGACTCTGATCATGGTGGCGGTTAACTCCTTAACGATGTTATTGCTCTATGCTCCCCTTGGTAATTGGCTATTACGCGCCAGTGATTTTATTGTGCCTTGGCAGACGATGGTTCTCTCAGTTTTAATTTATGTGGCGCTACCTCTATTTGCTGGCATTTATAGCCGCTACTGGGTGATTAAAAGCAAAGGCAAGAAATGGTTTGAGCAGAAATTTTTGAAGGCGCTATCTCCCGTTGCCACGATCGCTTTACTGACCACTCTGATTATTCTCTTTGCTTTCAAGGGAGAAGTAATTGTTAAAAATCCTCTGCATATTCTCCTGATCGCCGTGCCGCTATTTATCCAAACCATCTTTATTTTTACGATCAGCTATGTTGCGGCTCTAAAATTGGGTATGGACTATGAAGACTCGGCTCCTGCGGCAATGATCGGCGCTAGTAATCACTTTGAAGTGGCGATCGCCACAGCAGTTGTTCTATTTGGCTTAAACTCAGGGGCGGCTCTAGCTACAGTGGTAGGAGTATTGATCGAAGTACCTGTAATGTTGATGCTGGTGGAATTCTGCAAGCGCACTGCTTTCTGGTTCCCGCGCCATCCTGATAAAGCCTTATTACATGATCCCCGATGTCCATCAATTTCTACAAGTCCTGAGTAATCAGCTAGATAATTATCTAGCTGATTTTTGGCTACCTGTGGTAGCATCTCTTGTAAGTTCTCTTGATGGTAATGGCAAAAGTCCTTGTACTAAATGCATCCTATGAACCGCTGAACATTACAAATTGGCAGCGAGCTATTGTGTTGGTTATAAAAGGCAAGGCTGAGCAAGTAGAACATAATGGCAAGATGATTTATCCTGGGATGCCATTACCCACGGTGATCCGAATGCTGCAATATATCAGCATTCCCTACAAAGAAATTCCGCTTACCCGTCGTAATATTCTCCACCGTGATGCTCATTCCTGTCAGTACTGTGGACATACAGGTGATGATTTGACGCTCGATCACGTTTTGCCGCGATCGCGTGGTGGTGGTGATAGTTGGGACAATATTATTACCGCTTGTGTCCGTTGTAATGTCAAAAAAGGCAATCGTACCCCTAAGGAAGCTTCGATGCCACTACGCAAGCAGCCACGTCGTCCCCACAGTGGTTTGCATTTCGAGGTGACGAAATATCTGCGATCGGGAAATCATGACGAATGGCAAAAATATATTATTAGCTGATGTTACATGGAACGCTGAGAATAGGGCTTGGAGACCAAGCCCTACAACCAATATGGAGGGATTTGGTCTCCAAAGCCTCTTTTAAGATGACATAGAAACAGTATGGCGATCTTTATTCTACGTAACATCAGTTATTAACTTAGTCCAATATCAAAACAAATAAACTCAATAATCGAGTGGTGGCGCGAAGCGCCACCACTCGATTATTGAGTTTATTTGTTTTAACGTGAGTTCAATATAGCCATTTGCGGCGTGCTTCGCACGCCGCAAATGGCGAAAAATGGTAAGAATCGCTTAGCGATTCTTACCATTTTTCGCTTTCGTCGAACTGACGTTAACAACACAAAATGGCTACGCCATTTTGTGTTGTGTATTAAGGGTTCGCTTATGCGAACCCTTAATACACATTAGATCGAGCTATTGCTAATTTTGCGAATGGCAACTACTGCTGGTTTTGGTGAATCATTAGGCTTGAGGGAGGGCCAGTTGGAGCCGATGGGAACTTTACGAGTTTGCATAAACTCTTTGCCATCTGTGGTTCGCATCGCAAATTGACGAGATTCAAATGCCATATCTTTGCGAGTGCCTCTAATTTCCCCAGGGTGCTGCACTGCTAAGAATAACGTCTGCTGATCGCTAGAGAAAAATGGTCCTGTGGTTTCACATTCCATTGGACCGAATCCAAATAGAAAAGCCTTCCCAATATCAGCTCCAGATGTTGGTAAAAACCAGATAGAACTGTTACCGTAAAGTCCGCGCAAGTCTGATTGACTAACACATTTCCCAGACTTGTCTTTGCGACTAGGAATCGCGAGGTTATACTTGTCAGTTGATATGTCGGTAACCATCCAGAGATGGCCACTGCGATCAATCGCTAAGTTATCGGGATTTGCAAAACCTAGACCTCCCTCCGTAGGTTCGCCACCTGTAGCAATCATAGACCATTGGAAGTTCATCGCATTGGGTTGATTTTCCTGCTCGTTTAAACGCATGATCCAGCCATATTCGTAAGCTTTGCCATCAGCACCTTTAAAGATTCTCAAATCTGGACTACCATCGCTATTACTAGCAGCACCTGATGTAAAAGTAATAAATAAAGAACCATCGGTGGCTACTTTAGTGTCTTCAGGACGTGCGGCACAGGTTGCGCCAATAGCATTAGCCGCATAGTGAGCATCGATTAAAATTGCGCCTTGCTTTTCGCGATCGCTACCTACATACAAATCACCCAAGGTTTTGAACTTGGACTTAAATTCCGAAATCTCCTCTTCTTTAGTTGCTCGGAAAATGCCACCTGCGGGTCTTTGGGGAAGAGGCAACATTTTCCCAGCAAGGACATCTAATCTATGTGGATTGATTGGGGTAGAAGGTTCTAAAGCTATCCAGCTACCCGTACCATCCGCATTAAACTTAGCCGCGTAGAGCATTCCTGATTCCAAAAGTTGAGAATTCCTCTTGTCTTTAGGATCGTTAACAAGCCCTTTGCTAACAAATTTATAAAGGTGTCCTCCACGGCGATCGCAACCCGAATAAAATACCAGTGGCTTGTCAGCTTCGGCGCGAATGCCTACCGCTTCATGGCGATAGCGACCTAGCCAAGTGTGCTTTGTGCCATAATCCTCAGGATTAGCAGGGTCAATTTCTACCATCCAGCCGTATTTGTTACCTGCTAAGCCAAACACATTGGCAACACCATTGAGATCACCACTGTCTTTAATGAATTTCTTCTTGCTCGGATCGAGGGAAGTTCCATCAGGCATTACTGGTTCTGGTACAAAATCTTGAAAATTCTCTTCGGCGCTAAATACAGTTCCCCAAGGGGTTGTACCACCCGCACAATTGTTAAATGTGCCGATAATGAGATCACCGATTTTATCGGTGTAGCCTAAACCCTTCTCTTTGCGAAAAATTATGGTAGCGGGACCAGTTGTCTTGAGATAGCGACCATCATCTAAACCTGAGATGCCAGTAATGCGGCGATCGGCTTTGGAATTTGTTCGCACCCATTTACCTTCAGAGGTTCGACGTACAGAAATTATACCAATTCCCAAATCAATCAGTGCTTCTTTGGAGATCAACTCAATTTTGGCTTTGAGAGGATCATTTGCGGCTAAAGACCATGCATCGATATCCTTAGTACCGAGAGCTTTAAGGGCTGAGTCAACTTCATCGAATGGTAAATTTTTGCCAATAACCTTTGCGTAGGACTGCTCCCAAGGAATACTACTAATATATTCAAAATTGACAGTTAGATATCCTTCATTCGCGCTTGTTTCAATAAGAGATAAATAGTCATTGTTATAGCCAAAACGCGAGTCACCCACTGGGTCGCCCCATGCGGCAATGACATCATAGACAAATCCTTCAGGTAAAACTAGATCGTCAGCTACTTCAAAAGTTCTATAAAATTGACTCTGTTTTGACGGTGCAATCGCATCAGTTATCAATGGCATTGGTCCTTTAATCGGTTTAAAGTTTAACTGTGAAGAAGATGTTGCGGCTAGCGCTTCACTGTTTCCTTCAGCTCCCATAAAAGGCATAGAAAATTTGGAGACTGAGCAATCGCGAGATCCTACGTCCAATAACATTGCTCCGCCAATTCCACCGATAAAAGTTAGGAAATCTCTGCGTTTAATGGTCATGTTTTTGATAACTTTCTAAAGTTAATTTCGTGAGGATTGACGATAGCTCTAACTTTAGCGTGAGGAGTTTAAGGCAAGGTAAACCTATGGATATCGTTACTCTGTTACCCTATATATGAGCTTCGAGGAATATGCTAAACTGCATAGCTACTTTGGATAATTCAGTCAAATCTAAGCGCAATAGTAATTGGAAATTATGGGGATGCGATCGCAAAATCTTTTATCTTCTTTTGTGCGCGTCATTATCGCTGCCAATATATTTACTTTTATTTCACTCAGTGGGAATCCTCAAAATGATCTTACTTGGGCAAAAAATCTAGACACTAAAAGTAATTCATCTAATCCCAAGCGCTTTTTATTCATCGATTTACAAAATCATTGGTCACGATTGTTTGTTGAAGGGTTATTGTCACAGACAGCTTTAAAAGATGCTTTAGTGAATTCTGATACAAATAGCCAATTTCAGCCCAATCGCTCTATTACCCGTGCTGAACTTGCCAACTTATTAGAGATTGCCTTTGCTAATCGCAATGTTCCCAAGATTACAACGCGCTTAAATGAGCCTGCCACCAAAGCCGAGGTCTTAGTGGCGATCGCCCGTGAACTCAACCTCAATAGCAAAGCTCACAAAACACCGCAAACATATTTGCTATCAATGTATCGTGATGCTTTAAAAGTCCCTGACTATGCTATCCCTGCGATCGCTACACTTACTCAACGAGGTTTAGTCACTAACTATCCCGATCCAAGGATTCTTGCGCCTACTAATGCGATTACTAAGAGTGAACTAGCCGTCTTGCTTTATCAAGCTCTTGCTTATCAAAAGAAATTGCCAGCACTAAGCTCTCTCTATACAATTAATCCCAATCGACAACTGTGGGATCGGGAACTGATGCAGGTGACACGCCTTGAAGTTAGCATCAGCAAGCGCAAGGTTACTGCCTTTCACGGGGAAATACCTTTGAAGACCTATCCTGTAGCAGTGGGGAAAGAAGGCTGGAGTACCCCAATCGGCAATCATCGGGTTTTACAAACGATTGAGTATCCTGCTTGGCAAAATCCCTTTACAGGTGCTGTAATTCCGAGTAGAGATCCTAACAATCCTCTAGGCGATCGCTGGATTGGCTTTTGGACAAATGGTAAAGAGTGGTCTGGTTTTCATGGCACTCCTAACCGAGCCTCAGTGGGGCAAGCGGCTTCCCATGGTTGTATCCGTATGTATAACGAAGATGTCCGAGAACTGTTTAGCCAAGTAACCGTAGGAACTATCGTGAGAGTATCGCCATAAACAAGGAGGCTTGCTTAGCAAGTCTCCTTGTTTTATGGCAATAAAAGCCTGATAAATGAACTCACCGCTGCGCGGTGAGTTCATTTATCAGGCTTAGTTAGCTGTTTATGATTTGAGAATGCGCACTACCGTAGTTTGCGGCAGGCTATTAGCATTCAGCTCTAGCGTTGAGCCTTCGAGTTTACGCACTGTGTCGGGGGGCATAAGGGCGAGGAAATCATCTACGGATGCCAATTGACAAGAATTACTAGATTTGTCAGTACGGTAATAAGTGGGGATGACAATGCGGGGATTAAGTTCTTGGACGATCGCCCTTGCTTCGGCTGGGGAATAAGCTTTTAGTTGCATTGGATCAGTGCCTTGAGGATTACCGCCAATGGGCAAGATCAAAACATCGGGACGACCCATCAAAATTCTTTGAGAAGCTGTGATTGGTGCGGCGGCTCCACCTAAATGCAAGATAAAAATACCCGATTGTTTCCAGCGCCATGCCACATTCCGACCAAATCTACGACCACCGATGCGATCATGATCCATCGTAATGCCTTGAAGATTAATCCCCTTCAGATTGTAAGAACCTGGCTCAGACAAAACTCGTGTATCCTTGGGAAGATTTTCTAAATATCCTTCATCTAATAATCGTGAGCTAATTAAAATATAGTCAGATTTTGCCGTAGGAGAGGTTAATTTGGCTGTACAACCAGCAGGACGGAAAGGATGTGTTAAAAAACGGACATTATCCCCTGAGATTAAAAAAGATAAATGTCCCAACCACTGAAGTCTTAGGGTTGAATTAGTCTGCGAGTTGGCTGCGTCAGCGATGATTCCTGCGGTAAATGCTGAGATTAGTCCACCTTGGGCGAGTCGAAGAATTTGTCTGCGGCGCATGTTGTTTAGTTAATTGAGTATTTTTTGGGTTGCGTGAGGAATGCCCCACCACGATACTTTAGGTATTAGACTGTGACGCTCAATCCTTTGAGGAAGTTTCTCAGCAAGTCTTTACCTGCCTCAGTCAAGATACTTTCGGGGTGGAATTGTACACCTTGAACGTGAGGATATTGCTTGTGTCGGACTCCCATGATTATGTCATCTTCAGTCCATGCTGTAACTTCAAGTATATCTGGGCAATTGTGGCGATCAATCACCAGACTATGATATCGAGTTGCGGTAAATGGGTTGGCTAGTCCTGCCAAAATACCGACTCCCGTATGATAGATTTGTGAGGTCTTGCCATGCATTAAGTAAGGCGCGGAGACAACTTTGCCGCCATACATCAAACCCATACTCTGATGTCCGAGACATACGCCTAAGATCGGAGTGGTTGCGTCCATTTCCCGAATAATATCTAGAGATACGCCCGCTTCTTCGGGACGACCGGGACCTGGTGAAATTACGACTCCTGCGGGGCGAAGTTGCTTGACTTCTTCGATGCTTATTTCGTCATTTCGCTTAACTATAATTTCCCCTAATGTGGGGAATTCAGGCAATAATTCCCCAAGGTACTGTACAAGGTTATAGGTAAAGCTGTCGTAATTGTCGATAACGAGAATCATGTTTACAGGACTTGTATTTGTGAAGCTTACTTACAGCAATTACCGATCGAACAATCCCCAAGAAATTTTTTAAAAGGGTTGCAAAGCAATTATTTCAAAAAATTTCTTGGTTTGGGTTGGAACTCAAATCGCTGTATAAAGCTTAGGGCTGAGTAGCGATCGCTAATTTATTACTCAAATTTAGCTTTCTCAATTTAACATTCTTTATCAAGAATTCAGACCAGAAAAGATTATGAAACCAGTTTTGGGAGTTGTCGCGTCGGTCTTAATCGTTGGGGTGTGTGCAGATGTGGCGATCGCCCAACTGCGTGAAACTCCAGCCAAAAAAGTACAGTTTCAGCAACAGGTTGTTGTCCCACCTAACGAAACTGCCGATCAGCTTTTGGAGCGTGGTAATGCCTATGTGCGTTTGGGGAATTTAGAAGGGGCGGTGGTAATTTTTCGGGCGGCGATCAAGAAAAATCCTGAGCTTACTGCTGCACATTACAACCTCGGTCTAGCCTATGTGCAGGGAGGCAAGCTCAAAGAGGCTATTTATTCTTTTCAACGGGCTACCAGACTCGATCCGAAGTTTGCGATCGCTTACAGTAATTTAGGTGCGGCGCAATTGCAGTCGGGTGATCCGACCCAAGCAATTCCCAATTTACAAAGAGCAGTTCGTCTTGATCCAAAACTCTCAGTAGCTTATTACAATCTCGGTCTAGCCTTTAAAGAAAAAAAAGACATTAATAATGCGATCTCCAATCTCAATCAAGCTCTCAAGCTAAATCCTCAAGCGCCTGAAACGATCTATAACTTAGGGCTATTAATTCAAGCTCAGGGTGATCTCCAAAAGGCGATCACCTACTATGCCAAGGCGCTACAACTAAATCCTGAATATGCAGAGGCTTATTACAATTTGGGGGCAGCTTTATTAATTCAAGGTCAGACTGAAAAGGCGATCGGGCAACTGCGTAATGCTTTGCAATTCCGTAAAAACTATGCGGAGGCTTTTTATACGCTTGGGGTGGCGCAGGTAAGGGCTGGACAGAAGCAAGAGGCGATTCAATCTTTTATTCAGGCGCAAGCATTTTTTAATCAGCAAAAAAACATTACATGGGCGCAACAAAGCGATCGCCAGATTCAACGGTTACGCAGTAACTAAATAAATTAGGTAGGTTAAAAAATGATTAACGAATCAGAAATCAAACAAAAGATTTGGAAAAAGCTTGACAAGCTAAGAGCAACAAGTAATTTCGTAATGGGTGATGGCAAAATGCTAGAACTCATCGCAGCCACGAAGGGAATGGAAACCCTTGATAGTATTTTAGATGATGAAAAATCTATTCAACTTTTGTCACGCGACAACGAAAGTTTTGTCCCGCCACTTTACGTTTTTAATTTCATCAACGAAATTGCAAAATCTGTTAACCCTAAGTCACACCTAGATCCTTGGATTACCCCTTCATCGCCTTGCAACTTTTTTGATTTTGGACAGACAATAGCTTATTGCTTAAACGAACCAATAATTGAAATCATCAATACATTTTCCCCAAATAACAAAACTAAAATTCATTTAGGTGATATTTCAAAAGAGCTACAATATGTCGGAGCAAAATTTGATTTGGTTACTTCCTTTACGCCATTTTGTGTAAGACGAAAAGAAAGGATAGAGATTGATGGAGTTTCACTACCTACCGATCTTGGCTTTGCCACAATAATGCAATCATCATTACTTTTAAATGAAACAGGAAAGGGGGTTTTTCTGACATCTCCGTCCTTTCTATTTGTTGACAAAAACAAAGAAATTTTAAGCAAGCTTGGGTTGTTTGTAGATGCAGTTTTTGCCACCCCAAATGGAATATTTCGCCCGCGTGCTGGCGTTAATGCAATTATCATTGTTCTCACTAAGCAATTAAGAGAAAATACTTTTGTTGCGGAGATATCAAGTGAAGAAAAACTTAATAAAGCTATATTTGACAACTACATACATTGCAAAAAAGGCAAAGAAATTCAACTGGGATGTTTTGTTGACATAAAAAAATTTAGTTCAGTTCAAGATTTAATTTTAGAAGATGAGATACAAAGATTATCTGAGCGCATTGGAAATCCAGTAGTTGATTTAGGTGAAATAATACTGTCTATTAACAAACTAGATAAGAAACAAAAGAATCAATTTGAATATCTACCGAATTCAATTTATTTGTCAAACTTTAAAAGCCATATAGTTGCTAATCCATCAGAAATAGATGTGGAGTCAGATTCTGGATATCAAATTCAGCTTGATGAATCAAAAGCAAATTCTATTTATGTTGCAAACTATTTGAATAGTTATACTGGTCAAAAACTAAGACAGCGTACTGTAGTTAAGGAAATCTTAAACTCTTATCAAGTACTTAATTGTCCTTTGTACTTGCCAAATATAGAAATGCAATCTGAAATAGGTGAGATCAACAAAAAAATTGACAAATTTTCTTCTCATTTAGAAGAATTAAAACAATCTCTATGGAAACACCCCAAAAATTATAAGTCAATCTCTAAAGAAATCAAAAATATTAATACAGAAGACAAGCTTGAAGATTGGATTGAAACCTTACCTTTTCCGCTTTCTTCCATTTTATGGCGTTACCACGCTACAAAAGACAATGGAAGAAAAGTTGAACATCTTTTTCATTTTTTTGAAGCATTATCAGAATTTTTCTCGATGATCATGTTGAGTGCATTAGTCAAAAACCAAGATTTCTATACTCAAGAATGTCATAAATGGATCAATAAAGACGAAAAATTCAAGGACTGGTATCTGAAAGCAACATTTGGTAGTTGGAATAATCTAACTTCAAGCCTTGCAAAGGAGACAAGAACGTATCTTAACGCAGATAAAAATACACAAGACTTTTGTAAACAAATTTATGGAAATCCAGATTCAGCTTTTCTAAATATGCTTACTAGCAAAGACATAGGACGTATTCTTAATGATGTTTGTCAATATCGCAATCGTTGGAAGGGGCATGGAGGAATTGCTGGTGAAGAAGAAATTAAGAACAGAGTTGCTGATCTTGAACAAAATTTAAATGAGTTGAGAAAATATATTGCAGATGGCTTTGAAGACGCAAAAGTTATTTCGGCTAAACAAGGTGAGTTTGAAGAAGGTGTTTTTACTTTCACCGTCAAAGAACTTGTTGGGGCTAAATCGCCATTTAGGGAGGTTGAAATCAGGTCACTGATTGCTCTTGACAAGAAAAAACTGTACTTGGTTCATTCAAGCCAAACCCAGCCTGTTGAGTTACTACCATTCATAAAATTCTTTGAAGATCCTGACGCAGTGTATTTTTATACAAGCATTGAAAGTAAAAATGTTCGTTGGGTGTCATACCACTTTGAAAAGAAACCTGAGCGACACGAACCAGCAGAGAGCGATTTATTTAAGGCGTTTGAGTTCTTGAAAGGCAACATCAGTTAATCGATCGCTAAAATCTCAACTATTGATGGCACTTGAGAAACTACAAGAAAAATGAGTTTGACCAATTAATTTTGTGACTAAACTCATGAACAAAAAATCGAAACCAAAGCTATCGATTAAACATATCTTTGATGTTGCCCAAACAGGCTGGGAAATCCGCTACGTTTCAGAACGTTTTAAAATTCAAGTATTTCCTCAACATAGCCAAACAAAAAAAATTTGTTCTGTTGAGTCTGTCCAATCGTCTAAGCCCATTATTCCAACGCACGATACAACTCCAATTGAAATAATCCTGCTCTGGTTTGTGTTAACTTCGCCTTTGGTACGTCTAACCCTGTATATCTTTGGACGAAAGCGCTCATAAATTCCGATCTGAATCTGAATTATCTAACTACTTACATTGTGTAAGTAGTTAGATAACAGACAACTTAACACTTGCCTACTTAACATATGCAATTCATACCTTGCCTAAAGATTATGTTAAGGGACGCTCCATACATGAATATTGCAGTCTTCGCCGCCACTGACTAGAGTTTGTCCATCTTGACTAAGGGCGATCGCATTGATCAGGTTGATATGTCCATTAAGGGCTTGAATTTGTTCACCTGTTTCTAAATTCCACACGCGGATTTCTTTATAACTGGCACTAATCAAGGTTTTACCATCACGACTAATAACCAGCGACTTCACCCAGCCCCAATGCCCTTCTAAGGTGCGAATCGCTTTACCTGTTTGCAAATCCCAGACTTTGATACGAGTGTCGAGACTACCACTGACAAGGGTGCGTCCATCGGGACTGATCGCAAATGATAGAACTCGCGCTGAGTGTCCGATAAATTCCCAACGTTGCTTGCCCGAAATTAAATCCCATACCCGAATCGTTGTGTCCCAACTGCAACTGGCGATCGCCTTACCATCAGGACTCAGAGCAACGGAATCCACCAAACTGGTGTGACCTCTGAGGGTACGAATTTCTGTGCCTGTTCTGATATCCCAAAGTTTAATCGTGGTGTCTTGACTGCCTGTAACTAACGTTTTGCCATCGGGCGTAATTGCTACTGAATTGACATAGCCGATATGTCCTGTCAATGTCAGCAGTTCCTTTCCCGATCGCGCATCCCAAAGTTTGATCGTTTTATCACGACTACCACTGACTAGTATGCGACCATTCGCACTGAGGGCAATGGACGTAACAATATGATTGTGTCCGCGAATTGTGCCAATCTGTCGATGTTGAGTTCGATCTTTTCCTAAGTCCCAAACCTTGATCGTGAAGTCTGCACCAGCACTATATAAAATCCTGCCATTAGCCGATAAAGCAAGTGTAGCGATCGCCTCGGCATGACCTTGCAAAGTATCAACAATATCAAATAGATGATATTGACTATAGTTAGCTAAAGCTTGACGAATATGCGATTCAGGTCTGCGCCAGAGTAATAATAGAGCCGTGCGCTGTACTTTGAGCGATTCATCTTCTAGACCCCGTAAAATCAATTCCAAACCCGTTGCGCCATAGTTGAGGGCTTCTCTCAAAGCGGCAATTCTTGGCGCGATCGCAGGGCTACTTAATCTGCGTTTTACCCCTTCCAAACCGCCTAACACAACAGCACCGAGCGGCGGTGGTACTTGACCGCCGAGAACTGCATCCTGTGCGGTTGGCTTCAGCTTCGTAATCATTCCCTTACTGGATGCTTACCTATAATTCTGTAAAGGTGACAGCACAGGTGTTTGTACCTTCGCCCATGCCTTTGTGATAAAAGGTCAATTTGTAATTAGGAAATTTTTTCGATTTCTGCACCATGTCAGATGCGACGAGTAACAAATGGCGATCGCTAGCTGACAAATGCAACAATCCGCGCTTAATTTCATTTTTGATACCATCTTCGAGGGTATTAGTTAGCCTTGTGATTACCTTATCTAACTCAAGGCGATCGATAACGATTTCTTCTTCTGGCTCACTTTTAATTGCCGAAACATTTACGTCAGACATGATGAAATATTTTTTAACTGGTTCTTTGGGGATGAGCGATGCTTGACATCGCTCATTTGATTAGGCAGCCTTAGCCAAAGCTTCTTCCAATGAATGCTCAATGTTTGAGAGTTGATATTCGCCGTAAACTTCACAGGAGTTATTAGGGCTTTCAATCAACTTAATACTGTGCAACTTTGCGCCGATGTCGCGAATTGGCTGAGTCAAAACTTTTTGAATATAGACTGCAATATTTTCAGCTGTTGGCACAACTTCCGCAAAGTAAGGAATATCTTTATTCAGGAATGTGTGATCCATTGGATCAAGTACATACTGATCTAAAGCTTTTTGAAACTCACTTAGATCGGCAATCATGCCAGTGCGTGGGTCGATTTCGCCAGAAATGGAGACATCCAAATGGTAATTATGCCCATGACCATTCACACGAGCGCATTTGCCATAAATTTCTGTGTTTTCTTCGAGAGAGAGGGTATCTAGAGCGAGGCGATGAGCCGCAGAAAAGTGAGTGCTAATTGTTAAATTTGCTTGCATGTCATTACCTTGATAATCAGCCCAGAGTTCAGGATGTTCGTATAAGCGGATATTTACCAGTGGTAGGTGCGGCGCTAAACGCTGCCAGATCACACGGGCAATATTTTCAGTGGTAGGGAGAGTCTGCTGAAACTCTTCCCATGCTTGGTTAAGATAGGAAAAATTTAATTGAGTCGTAACTTCACGGGCGATCGTGTGTTTGACATCTGAGAGGTTAAGTACCATGCCAGTGTTGTCAATTTCGCCTTGCATCCCAACATACAAAACGTAGTTATGACCGTGGGGTGGAAAGTTTGTACATAAGCCAAATTTGGCTTGATTTTCCTCGTCTGGAATTTCGGGTAGCCAGTAACGATGACTAGCAGAAAATTCGGCTCGGCGATTAATTACACATTTAGCCATCAGGAATAAGCCACTAAAGACAAGGCTTGAAGAATTGTAAATTTATATTAATACGTTAGCATTTTCAGCGATCGCATCGTGACTAAGTATATTTACGGCGTTGATCGGAGATCTCTATAATTAGCTAGGAGGCAGCGCAGAGAGCTACCTCCTAGCTATATTTGCGGCGATCGCTATAATTAAAAAATATCTTTAAAAGTCCCCTGCTGTTAGTGCGATCGCATTGTTTGAGTTACCACTAAGATGAACGACGCGATTATTGAGACCGTTGCCGTTTTACGCAATTATTTAGCAGAAAATTTTTCTGAGCGATCGCCTGTTGTCCTTGCAGATCAATTTTTATATTACGCGCAGGGTTTTTCCAGATTGCGAGTTGCGCCTGATGTGATGGTGATTTTTGATATTCCGCAACAGCCCTATGACAATTACAAAATTTGGGAAACAGGCAAAATACCCAGCATAATTTTTGAGATGACTTCAGAAAGTACTCAAGCTCACGACCAATTGAAAAAGCGGGAGCTTTATGAAAGTATTGGGGTTTTAGAATATTGGCTTTTCGATCCTAAAGGTGAATGGATTCCCGAAAAATTACGCGGCTATCGTCGTCAAGCTAATCTGCCAAAAAAGGAAGAAGATTCACTGGTTTATGAGGCGATCGCTGATGGCTTAAGTCAAGTTTTAGGATTGCGCCTCGAAATTGAAGGCTCTCTGATTAATTTCTATCGCCAAGATAATGGTGAAAAGCTCTTAATCCCCAGTGAGCTATTTGCAGCTTTGCAAACACAAACTCAACGGGTCGCTGATGCCCAGCAACGAGCAGAATCTGCGGAAGAACGAGCAAGACTTGCTGAATTAGAGGCGCAAAAATTGCGCGATCGCCTAGCATCATTAGGCATTGAGGTCTAATATCTGATAGCAAGTAGCTAAGTAGCTACTTGCTATTCGGTAAGTATAGATTCGAGATCTTGAGCGCCATGTAGAACCCGAAGGATTTCAACAGTTTCAGGAGATTGAATCAGATAAAAAATGATGTATTTTGTAAACCCTTTAATTTGGTACTGGCGAACTTGAGTTAGTTGTGGATGGCTGAAGTTACTAAGTCTGCCGATCGCTGGGAACTGACCAATAACATTAAATGTGGCTTCCGCAGAGTAGAGAAATTGATCGCTTGCATCAAGATTTTCCAGACTAATATTGGTTGCATGGGCAATTAAGTCCTGAATTACGATCGGGCGTTTGCTGATGTTAGCCATTGGTTATTAGCTATTTTGAGTGCGATCATTGTAATTGTTGCGGACTGATTGACGGATTTCATTCCAATCGTCGTTCGTCATGGGGGTTGGCGCTCCTGAAGCGATACCTTCGAGAATGAGTGGTTCAAGGTATTGTTTGCGTGATCGATCTTGCTGAATTAAGGATTGAATGTAGTCATTGGCGTTGGTGTAATATCCTGATGCTATTTGCTCTTGCAGATACAGAGTCAAGGCTTCGGTTAGGGTGACTGTTAGGGTTGTCATCGTTAGTCTGATGTAACTATATTTTTCGAGTATAAGTCATTTGTCTAGTGCGCTACGGGTTGTAAATTTGGCAGAAAATTTTGAAGAGTCATCGTAAAATTAATCCAAATTTCTGGAAGTTTTAAGGCTATGACCTCTAAGGCGAAAAACTATGCTGGTCAAAATTTGCGAGGGCGATCGTTTAAGGGAGAAAATCTCTCAGGTTCAGACTTTAGCGGCGCGGATCTTAGGGGTGCAGATTTCACTGATGCGATTTTGAGAGGGGCAAATTTCACGAACGTTGAAACGGGGGTAACAAAATGCTGGTTAACATTACAGGTAATTACTGAATTTATAATGTCCATCATTTCGGGGCTTTTCGCTACTTATGCGGGAAACTGGGTATCCAATTTCTATAATCCCTTCACTGAAATATCTAGAAGCATTTTTAGCATATCAATCATAGTCTTTGTTATCACTATGATGTTTTTTGCCATTATTCAGCAAGGCTTTACTACAAAAGCCTTTAGCACTGTAGTTGTGACTGTAGCTTTGACTTTATTTTTAGTCGGGACTATAAATGGGTTTTCAGCCAATCTGATGGTGACATCCATGGGTGTATTTTTGGTTGGGGCTATTGGTATATCAGGGGCTGTGGTCATGGCTGGAGTTGCAACTGTAACCATGACTATGACCGTAGCAATGGGTTGGACTTTGGATGAGGCTATAACTGTTATTTTGGGTTGGTTTTTAGCTTTATTGTTCGCAGTCAATAGTATTGGGGGTATTAATCTAATTTGGAACTGGACTTTTGTTTTGATTTTGGTACTAATAAGCATTTATGCCGCATCGCGTGCATTAAGAGGGGATACTAAATTTGACC
Source organism: Pseudanabaena sp. CCNP1317 (assembly GCF_034931345.1). Classification (NCBI taxonomy): domain Bacteria; kingdom Bacillati; phylum Cyanobacteriota; class Cyanophyceae; order Pseudanabaenales; family Pseudanabaenaceae; genus Pseudanabaena; species Pseudanabaena sp. CCNP1317. Next base: position 17,366 of record NZ_JAYGIF010000109.1, read on the forward strand.
TAGTAATGAAGTTTGTTGCAGCAGCTACATCAGTTGGTGGGACAGGTTTTCGCGGTGCAGATTTAACGGATGCCCACTTTATAGAAGCAAATTTGAAAAGCAGTGACTTTCGCAATTCTCGCAAGCAGACTACAAATTTAACTCGTACTCTTTGGCAGCAAGCTAAAAAATTAGAGAGATCGCGTTTAGGTACATCAATTTTAGCAAACCCCGAAGTACGCGAATTATTAGTTACAGGCAAACCCAACCAAAGCAAATCCTACGAAGGCTTAAACTTGCGCGGTGCAAACCTTGACGAAGTTTATTTAGAAAAAGTCAACTTCAAACGCGCCATCCTCAGCGAAGCAAGTTTCCGTAATGCAAATCTCGAATGGGTAAACCTTACCGAAACTCAAGCCATTGGGACAGATTTCACAGGCGCACAAATGACAGGTGTTTGTCTAGAAGGTTGGAGCTATGACCACACCACCAAACTAGATGATGTCGATTGTCGCTTTGTCTTCGAGCTAGAGCATCCCAACGCCAAGGGCAGTCGAGAACGCCGCCCCCACGATCCTGACAAAGAATTTGCAGCAGGTGACTTTACCAAACGCTACAGCGAAACTCTCAACGTCGTGCAACTACTCATCCGCAACGGTATCAACCGCGAAGCCTTCATCGCCGCATGGGAAAAACTTACAAAAAAATATCCAGACATAAATCCTGACGACATCCAAGTGATCAAGAAAAAAGGTCAAGATGTTGAATTAACGGTTGCCGTTCCAGAAGATACGGATAAAGGTCAAGTTGAACGCAGTTTTGATAGTGGTTACGAAACCAAACTAAAGGAAATTGAAGCAAAACATCAATCTCAGTTATTAGAGGAGAAAGATCGCACTATTGAGACTATGAAAGATATGTACTTTGCTTTAGCTGAGTCAAAGAAAGGTGATGTTACAGTAATTACAACCACAGAGGCGAAAGCAATGACAGATCAAAGTCCCGTCACTTTTACAGCAAGAGATATCACTAATAGCGTAGTTAATCTCGGCAAAATCAAAGGCAATGTCACTAATGCAATTAATCAAATACCATTTCAAAATACTGGTGAGAGTCCTGATATCAAGACTCTCTTAACTCAACTGCAAGAAGCAATTAGCGCAGAAAAAGAGCTTACTGATGAAGACAAAGCCGATGCACTAGAAAAGGTGGAAGAACTTGCCCAAATTGCCCTGAGCGACAAACCCGAAGAAAAATCAACCCTTGCTAGTAAAGCAATTAGAGCCTTAAAGCGCATTATTGACACTATTCCCACTATTACCAAAATCGTTGAAACCATCAGCAAAGTTTTCGGTTCATAGACAATCCTAAAGATCCCCGACTTTTTCTTTGTTAGCACGGATAACTTTTGCGTGTCATAAAAAAAGTCGGGGATCTGGGAATCCATAGGTTACTTTTGCTGATCGCCTCGCGTAGAGCGATCGCGCTATTATTAACGAGAGTTCAAGCAACGATGGAAAAACATTATGGACTTATTTTTTAGCTTTGTAATTGGTGCGGGTGTATTTTTTTACATTGGTAGTTCCTCATTCAAAATAGTTAACCAAGGTGAAGAAGCAATGGTAAGAATCGCTTAGTGATTTTTACCATTTTTCGCCATTTGCGGCGTGCGAATCACGCCGTAAATGGCTATATCGAACTCACGTTTGCTTAGGACATAAACCCAAAAAGATGAGAGGCGGCGCTTCGCGCCGCCTCTCATCTTTTTGGGTTTGATTTGTCATAGCTATCTCTTGCGTTGATATATAGCAATTATCAGCAATTCCCATTATAAAAATCGTTCTCATTATGAACATTGCTGAAAAATTATTGATCAACTGGCGGTATCTGATTTAGCATCATCCAGTAAAATCCTACTTTTTGTGACATTTCTACAAACTGTTGAAAATCTAAAGGTTTGACAATATAACTGTTAACACCTAGGTCGTAACAAGCTTTTAAATCTCGGTTCTCGCCTGATGAGGTCATGACTACAACCACAATATTACGGGTACGCGGAGATTGACGAATCATTTCTAAAACTTGAATACCATTGATTTTCGGCAGTTTTAGGTCTAAAAGCACTAGCCTAGGCAATGGCTGAGTAGGTGGTTGCCCATCGCGCCCAAATAGATAATGGATCGCCTGTTCCCCATCTGAGACTACATTTATTTGATTGACAAAGTTATAGCTGTCTAAAGCAATTTGGATTAATTCAACATCATTAGGATCATCTTCAACAAGCAGAATTTGGGTGGGTTCCATATATTTAGACCATAAGAATTACTAGAACTATTGCGTTTTGCAGGTTTGGGCGTACTCATTTGTATGGCTGTCACCATTCTTGGACGAGTGGCGGTGCGAAGCACCGCCACTCGCTTCTTTGGTTTTGATTTGTCCTCATGTAAGTGACTATAGCTATAAAACAAAAAACAATAAGAAACCATTTAAGAATTTTAGTTTTAGCCCCCCCCTAGCCCCCCCATTCTGGCTACCGTGTACACACAACTACAGAAATTTGCTAATCTCATCAATTACCCCACCCTAACCCTCCCCTTGCAAAGGGGAGGGAACAAGATTTCTAGTTTCCCCCCTTTGCAAGGAGGAATTAAAGGGGGTATTGAGACTTGTGTGTACACGGAAGCCAATTCTGGGGGGACTTAGGGGGCTAGACACCTAGAGTTTTAAACGAGATTTTAAGTAGCATGTGATTCTTAAATGAACGTCAGTTCGACGAAAGCGAAAAATGGTAAGAATCGCTAAGCGATTCTTACCATTTTTCGCCATTTGCGGCGTGCGAAGCACGCCGCAAATGGCTATATCGAACTCACGTTAAATGAGGTCTTAGAGTAAGGATTTTGGATTTTCATTTTGTCGTAGGTAAAATGAAAATTCCTATATGTGGCGCGTTGCGCCGCATAGTTCTAGAGTTTTATAAAAAAGGTGGCTCCTTGATCAGGATATCCTTCAGCCCAAATTGAGCCGCCATGACGTTGAACAATCCGTTGCACGATCGCTAAGCCAATACCCGTACCTTCAAACTCTCTTTCATTATGCAATCTTTGAAAAGCTCCAAAGAGTTTATCCGCATATTCCATTTGAAAGCCCACACCATTATCTTTAATTCTAATGGTTTGATCTGGCAAGCTATCAATTTGGATAAGAGGTTGAGGTTGGTTACGGCTAAATTTTAGGGCATTGCTAATCAGGTTGTGGAAAACTTGTTGTAGAAGTGTAGGATCGCCAACAGTAGTCGGTAAGTCACCGATCGCAAATTTGGCTAACGGATTGTGGTGAGGATCAGTACAAAGGATCTCGATCGCTTCATCAACTAGGGTGCGGATGGAGATCTCAGTTGCCTCTAGAGGTCTCCGTCCATAACGAGAGAGTGTAAGTAGTCCATCGATCAGATGAGCCATCTTTTGGCTACTGCTCTCAATCACTTGGAGATAGTGGGCTACTTTAGGATCGTTCAGAGCTTCATGGGTTTTCAGGCGTTGTTGTAGAGCATTAACAAATCCATGCATATGACGCAATGGCGCTCGGAGATCATGGGAGACAGAATAACTAAAGGATTCTAATTCGCGATTGGTATTAGCTAATTGGTTAGCTGTTTGGATGATTTTGGCTTCGGAAAGCTTTTGAGCGGTAACATCCATAGCCGTACCAATAATGCGAGTCAGTTGACCTGAACTGTCATAAATCATTTCACCCCTAGCCAGCACATAGATCAATGAGCCATTGGGTTGAATGATCCGATGCTCAAGATCGTAGGATTGTTGCAATTGCACCGCAGTTTGGACAGTATTGTCAAAATGTTCCCAATCATCGGGGTGAATATACCGTTGCAGTTGATCGTAGCTTGGGGGATGAGGACTAGGCTCAATTCCATAAATACGAAAAACTTCATCAGACCATGTGATTTTCCCTGTATTAATCTCATATTCCCAACTGCCTAGTTTGCCAATTCGTTGAGCAGTTTTGAGGTGAGTATCACTTTTGATTAATTGCTCTTCGGCTAACTTTTGCGCCGTAATATCTAAGTTAATGCCAATCAAGCGTTGAGGTTCACCTTGATCGTTACGCTGCACCAAAGCAAAGGCTTTGAGATAGCGAAGGTTGCCATCGGGCAGGACAATCCGAAATTCGGGTTCATAGTCTTGTTCACCATTTAGAGCTTTTTGTACAGCCGCTTCGGTCAATGGGCGATCGCTAGGATGTACTCGACTTGCCCAAGCTAAATAGGCATCGGCAGCTTGATCAGGATTAACTCCATAAAGTTCATAGGTGCGCTCATCCCAAAAGAGACTATTGTTCACAATATCCCATTCCCAAATACCGATCGCGGCTGACTTTAGGGCTAGGGTCAAGCGATCAGTCACATTTTGAAGTTGTTGCTCGATTATTTGCCGATCGGTCACATCACGCACAATTACCAATAGCTCATCTTCACAGTAGGGCGCGATCCGCACCTCTTCATATACAGTTTTGCCAAACTTAGTTAGTTGCTGATCGTAGATTTGGACTTCCCTTGTTGCGATCGCCTTCTCATACAGTTGCAGTTGAGCCGCTAGGGTTTCTGGAGATAAAACTTCAGAAATGTGATGCTTAATAGGTACATATTTCGACTTGTCATCGGTCGATGGCATGATGCACTGCACACAAGTTCCATCAGGCTTGAGCAGTAGTAAGAGGTCGGGTAGCGCATGGATAATTGCCAGTTTACGCGCTTCACTTTCGCGCAAATCCGCCGTGCGTTGCTCAATCCGCATTTCCAACTCTTCGTTTAGTTGTTTGAGGGCTAGTTCTGATAATTTGAGAGTTGTGATATCTCGTCCTACGGATTGAATCTCAACTAGTTCTCCTTGGGCGTTAAAAATCCCTTGATTAATCCATTGTGTCCAACCAATTTGGTTATTAGCACGGCGATCGCGATTTATCGCAATAAAGCTAGATTGGGCGGGACAGAGAGTTGACAAACCATACAAAACATTTTGCAAGTCATCGGGATCTGCAAAATCAATCCATCTTTTACCAATCAAATCCTCTAGATGACCTCCCAGCATCCGACATAAAGCTTCATTGGCAAAGGTAATCGTAGTATCCGCAAGCGATCGCAAAATTAGATCACTTTGTTGTTCTACGATCTGGCGATAGTTGCTCTCACTTTGGAAGATTACCCCTTCTACATAGAGTTTTTTATTAGTTTGCTGAAGATTATTGGTGAGATCTTGGATTGCGTAATCCGAGTTTTGGCGATCGCCCATGGCGCTAATTTCCTGAGCGATCGCATCTAAGCGAATGGGCAATCCTGAAGCATCTTTAAATATTTTTAAACGCGCCGAAAGATAACGCACCTCTCCATTAAGCGGCTGAATACGATAGGTAAGTTGGGATGATCCTGTTTGTTGGGCTTGGGCGATCGCCTGTTGCATTTTCGGCTGATCATCAATGGCAATCAGATCCAGCCATAGATAGCCATTGTCCAGCAAATCATTACAGGAGCATTGATAAATTTTGGCAGCCGCAGCATTAAAATATAGCGCCGTGAGATTGGGCAAAGCCAACGACCAGATGAGATCATCAAAGCTATCCATGATCTCAGCCAGTAAGTTATCAGGACGATCTATGAATTCTTGGGCTTGACGCATCAGGCTAGCCCTCCACTAGAAAGTTTTAAAAAAACTATCTAAAATACTTGGTTTGACTCAAGATTTTACTATAAAAGCTATAGCGCACGCGCAGCGTGCGCTATAGCTTTTTAAGCTTTGACAAACTGCTTTGCGATGAGTCCTGTCAAACTATTTGTCCAATGCTGTGCCAAATCAAGAGTCTCAGCCTCCACCATGACGCGCATCAACGGCTCTGTACCAGAGGCTCTGACTAGAATCCGACCCCGATCGCCTAAATCCTGTTCGGCTAAAGCGATCGCTTGCACTAATGCATCACAGGTCTGCCAATTGCGTCGCAACTCCCGATCTTCGACACGGACATTCTTGAGCAACTGCGGATAAGGATGAAAGCTCTGATCCATAAGTTCGGCTAAAGGTGCTTTTTGTTTAGCAAGAGCCGCAAGGTGCAATGCGGCAAGTAACCCATCACCGCTGACGGCATAATGACGACATAGGACATGTCCTGACTGTTCGCCGCCGAGCATTGCACCCGATCGCACCATTTCGGCATGGACATATTGATCGCCTACGTCGGTGCGGACTAAGTTACCGCCAAGTTTTTGCCATGCCCGTTCAAAGCCAAGATTTGCCATCACGGTGGTGACGATCGCACTATCGGGTAGTTGATTGTTTTCTAATAACTCCTGTCCCCACAGGTACAAAATGTAATCACCATCAACCACACGTCCATTGCTATCGACGGCTAAGACGCGATCGGCATCACCATCAAAGGCAAAGCCCATATCTGCCTGATGCTCTTTCACGGCTGCCCGTAATGGTTCGAGATGGGTAGAGCCGCAATTAACATTAATGCGATCGCCATCGGGTTCTTGGTGTAAGCAAATTACCTCTGCGCCCAAGTTACGAAATACTTCTAGGGAAACGCGAGTTGCTGAACCATAGGCTAGATCCAATACTACTTTCAAACCGCTTAAATCCGTAGCGATCGAGGATTGCAAAGACTCTTGATAATCAGAAATTAAATGCGCCTTTTCGTGATACTTGCCCCAATCCGTAGAGGAATTAACCAGATCAGCATGAAGCCGTGATTCGAGCAAAACTTCGATCGCCTGTTGAGTTTCGCCACAAAGCTTTGCCCCATTATCACCAAAGAACTTAATACCGTTATCTTCAGGTGGATTATGGCTCGCCGAAATCATTACACCGCCAAATATTTCAGGAGAATTAGCCGTCAAGTAGGCGATCGCAGGTGTAGGACATAGTCCAATATGCCAAACATCCCAACCCGCCGCCGTTAACCCTGCGGAAATTGCCGATGAGAGCATGTCGCCCGATGTCCGCGAGTCTTGCCCGATCGCAATTACATTTGCTCTCTTGGTCTGATTGATGGACTGATCAAGCTCAACTCGCTCTTTTAAAATTTTGCCTGCACTAATCCCAACCTCAAGCGCCAGTGGAGCCGTCAGAAAACTCCCAACATGACCGCGAATACCATCTGTACCAAATAATTTCATAAATATGTTTCCTCACACACTACATATTAAAAAGCTTTTAAGTAGCTAGGCATAATTAAAACCCAGAGCTAAAACCTGTGGCGCACGCTGCGCGTGCGCCACAGGTTTTAGGGTTTTATATTTAATTGCGCCCAGTTACTTATAGCGTTTACCAGTCTAAGTACGGGTTTGTTTTCCCACCTTCGGCGGGAAAACAAACCTGTGTACCTCGCTTACTTGAAAAGCGCTATATACCAATTCACGAAAGTGTGACAACACTTTTCTACTCACTCAACTTTAAATCAATGTATGAGGTATCGTGGCTGGCTAATACTACTACTTCCTGCCCAGCATAAACAGATTTAGGCGGATCGACAATATGGACAGCCTGCATCCAGCAAGTATCTTGACTCAAGGGACTAGTATCTAGATAAATCTCATCATCTAACCATAGACGAAACCAAAAGGCGATCGCATGGCAATTTCCATTTTGCATAATCTGGACAGCTATCTTGCGATTTTCAGGCTCGATATTAGCCCCACAGAAGTCAAACTCAAAGACCTCAAAAGGCTGACAGAGGATTTTATGTTTGAAGTTACGCAAAAATAATTGCAAGTAATCTTCTTTTTTGGAAAAAGTATTAAACAAACTCAGATCAAAACCAGACACCATATTCACACGATCCGTATGAAACACATCCTGACTCTCAACCAAAGCTGCATATACAGTTGCTGCCCTAGGAATAATCTTGGCACTGGGTTTCAGTAAGTGTTCACGGGCATGACGAATAGAAGGAACTGCATACTCTGCTAAGAGTCCCACATCAAAAATTTCGCTGACTAAGATATCGGCAGGTTCGGCTAAATCCTCACCGACTTTTAAGTCATTGGATAGTTTATTAAACGTAGTAATCTGTTGACTATAGCCATTAGCCTCCACAATTTGTCGGGCGATATTAGCGATTACATTCACCTTTTCACAGGTATATACTTGCTTTGCACCAGCCCTTGCAGCCATAAGGGCTAGTAATCCAGAGCCAGAACCAATATCTAAAACTACGGAGTCAGGCTTGACCAGTTTTTGTAAGGTCTTTTCATAGCAATCATTGCGGTAAGTATCATTCATCATTGGGAAATGCCAACGTGGTACGAACCTGTTGTAGATTTTGTTCAACTTCTGAGAAAGTTCGGGCAAGTTGGGATTTATGGCATAGGCTTGTTCATAACAAGTAATCGCTTCTTCAAACTGACCTTGTAATGCTAAACAGTTACCAATATTGCAATAGGCTTCGGCATATTCGGGTTTATGAACAAGCGCATTTTGAAAATATTGTACAGATGCTCCATAGTTACATCGGTTATATTCAATGTTGCCTAGCTCTAGAAAGGATTCAGCCAATTCTGGATTAATCTCTAGGGATTTGTGAAATGCTGATTCGGCTGCATTAATCTGTAATTGATCGCGTAGGAAATACCCATAATGAAGATAGAATACTGCGTATTCAGATTCTATTTCTAAGGTGTCTTGATAGTAAGTAAATGCTTCGTCTAATGAATTAGAACTATCTTCATTACTATTAGAAATATTTGAGGGGGATGTGACTAAGATATTGCTAGGATCATAATTCTCATCTGCGTACTGATGTCGAATATCAATAGCTCGATCATAGGCCGCGATCGCCTCTTCCCAATTTGCTTGCTGATAACAGGCTCTTGCTAAACGCAGCCACACCTGATCATCACAAGAATTTATTTCGGCTTCTTGTTTAAGGGATTTCAAAGAGTTTGCTTCAAGCATATTTACTCAAAATTAAATATTAAAAATAAAAAATGGCTCAAGTCTTGAGCCATTTTTTACAATACTAACTAGCAACTTCAAATTTTGGGCGTTGTGACACAACTTCGTCGATCAACCCATAATTTTTGGCTTCATCGGGAGCCATAAAGAAATCGCGATCGGTATCTTCGGCAATGCGTTCAATGGGCTGTCCTGTATGGAAAGCCATCAACTCATTGAGACGATTCTTGTGATACAGGATTTCCTTAGCTTGGATTTCGATATCTGTCGCTTGTCCTTGTGCGCCACCAAGGGGCTGGTGAATCATGATGCGTGTATGGGGCAAAGATAGTCTTTTACCCTTTGCACCACCAGTGAGCAAGAAAGCCCCCATACTTGCTGCTAGTCCCACACAGATGGTGGAAACATCAGGACGAATGTGCTGCATCGTATCGTAAATAGCCATTCCTGCGGTCACAGAACCACCAGGGGAGTTGATATACAAGAAAATATCTTTTTCGGGGTCATCGGCTTCGAGAAAAAGCAACTGAGCAACGATGATATTAGAAATACTGTCGTCAACCTGTTGCCCCAAAAATACGATCCGCTCCCGCAGTAGACGCGAAAAAATGTCAAAGGCTCTTTCGCCACGACCAGACTGTTCAATTACGGTTGGGATCATAGTTTATCTTTACGGTTTACTCTCATCATATTGTACTGATATGTCATAAAAGCTAACCGTTGTCTCTATTCGGATTTCACCACGCAAATATAGCGCTTTTCAATCTAGCGAGGTACAAAGGTTTGTTGCCCTGCCTTCGGCAGGGCAACAAACCAGTAGTTAGATTGGTAAACGCTATATATTAATCTTGCAGCGCTCTGCGCTCAAGTCCAAACCAAGAGAAAAATTTGAAAGCTTTGCAAAGCTTTCAAATTTTTCTCTTGTGGCTCGTTTGATCAACATTAAAACCTAAAACCAGAAGCTGTCCCGCCCGCGTATCAGGCGGGACAGCTTTCTAGTTTTTTAGTTTTATGCCTAGCTACTTGGTAGCAAGAAGCAACTTGAAGTCTTTAGCCTAATAATGCTGGGATATTAACTAATTTCTTGATTTACAACATCTTGCTGAGCTAATTTGGGGAATAGAATCACGAAAAATCCCATCCATGCAGTTATAGGAATCGCGACCAAAATCGATAACCAAACTAGTTTAAATAACAGCCAGCTACCACTAATAATCGAGATTCCAGTCAAGATGATTGACCAGGGTTGACACCACCAAGGCTTATGATTCCAAATACTATCAGGTTGTTCTAAAGTCATTTTTGAATTTCTAAATTGACAACTATTCAGGGCTTGGGAACCAAGCCCTAAACCATACATTTATTTGGTAGGGGCTTGGTTTCCAAGCCCTAAACTTTTATGATTTTGCATTACATACGTTCTAAAACACGAATACCGAGGAGATTTAATCCTAATTTGAGAGTTTTGGCGGTGATGTCACAGAGACTCAATCGCGAGATCCTTTCGGACTCTTCCGCTTGCAATACAGGGCATTGCTCGAAGAATTGATTGAACTTTTGGCTGAGTTCAAAGAGATATTGACAGAGACGGTTGGGGAATAACTCTTCCGCAACCGCATCGATCGCTTCGGCAAATTGTAACAAATGCTTAGCTAGGACAATCTCAGGATCTTGAGTGAGCTTTACCGCATCAACATTCAAACTGGCAAAATCAATCTCGCCCTTGCGTCCAATGCCCTGTACACGCACATAGGCATAGAGCATATAGGGCGCTGTGTTTCCTTGCAGAGCTAGCATCTTGTCAAAGCTGAAGATGTAGTTACTGGTGCGATTTTGCGAGAGATCGGCGTACTTGACGGCTCCAAGTCCGATCGCTTCGGCGACATCTTGTTTAAACTCCTCTGAGGCTTCAGGGTTACGGGTTTCGATGTCGGCACGGGCGCGAGTAATTGCTTCTTCGAGGAGACTCTTAAGGGCGATCGTATCACCCGATCGCGTTTTAAACTTCTTGCCATCGTCACCCATCACTAAGCCAAAGGGAACATGGGTAGTCTGCACAGTTTCAGGAATCCAATTAGCACGTTTAGCAACTTGAAAAACTTGGGCGAAATGTCCTGACTGTCCGATATCAGTAACGTAAATGATGCGAGTGGCTTTGTCTTCACGAATGCGATAGCGCAAAGCGGCGAGGTCAGTGGTTGCGTAGTTATAACCGCCATCGGATTTCTGGACAATAAGCGGCAAGGGTTGACCATCTTTATTAGTGAAGCCTTCCAGAAATACACATAACGCACCTTGATTCTCTTGCAATAAGCCAGTTTCGCGTAGGTCGGTAACTACATCAGATAAGAACTGATTATAAAAAGATTCGCCGCGCTCTTCTAATTGAATATTCAGTGCATCATAGATCTTTTGGAATTCACGGCGCGACTGTTCGCAAAGTAATTGCCATGCTAGTTTTGCTTCAGCGCCTCCCGCTTGTAACTCCACTACAGCCTTGCGAGAAGTTTCCTTAAAGGTTTCATCTTCGTCAAAGCGTTTTTTGGCGGCGCGATAGAGTTCTACCAAGTCACCGATCGCGATCGCATCAGCTTTAGTCAGAGCATCGGGATAAACTTCGCGCAAGTAAGAAATCAACATCCCAAATTGAGTTCCCCAGTCACCAACATGGTTGAGGCGAAGGACTTCGTGACCTTGAAATTCTAAAATCCGCGCAATGCTGTCACCGATAATCGTCGATCGCAAATGTCCGACATGCATTTCCTTAGCAATATTTGGACTTGAGAAATCGACAATTACGCGATCGGGTTTTTCGACCTTGGAGATCGCGAGGCGATCGCTTTTTTGCATTTTTGCTAATTGGGTTTCTAAGTAACTAAGTTTCAGCTTTAAGTTAATAAATCCTGCTCCTGCGATCGTCGGAGCCTCGAACATATCGTCAACTTGTACGTTTGCAATTATTTGAGCTGCTACATCTTGAGGCTTTTGTTTGAGTTTTTTAGTTAAACCTAAAGCTGCATTACATTGATAATCACCAAACTTAGCATCCTTAGAAGGAGCAACAGCGGGATCGTGGTTGGCATATTCTTCACCAAAAGCTTTGGCGATCGCCTTAGAGAAGCGAATTTTTAAATCGGATAAAACGGAGGTGGTCATGGGTTAGTTGTCGCTTTTAGCCTAGGCAAATCAATATAGCGTTTTTTAAGATCGATTGACTGATGTTACATAAGTAGCTGGGCATAATTAAACCTCAGAGCCAAAACCTGTGGCGCACGCGCAACGTGCGCCACAGGTTTTAGGCTTTTAAAACCCTTACTGGGTTTGGTTTTTAATTAAGTACTGCAATACTTTCGTGAATTGGTATAAAGAGGGTTTGGAGACCAAACCCCTACCTATCCTCCTAAATGTAGGGGCTTGGTCTCCAAGCCCCATTGGATTAAGGGAACCACAGAAGCTCTTTTGCCTTCTACGGTTTATAGAGTTATTATGGTAGTCAAAAATTATATGAAAAACTTTAGGGTTAAGGCTTTTAGTCAAATTTTTAGACAGGTATGTTTGGGTGTTGGGGCTTTGGTGATCGCGCAATTATCCATATTCACAAATCCCAGTTTTGCTGCGCCGAACAATATCAAGCTGAGTGTGTATCCTAGGGATTCGGGTGGGACTTTTCCGCTTTGTCCTACTGAGGTGAGTCTCACTCAAACACCACGTCCCTATGCTGAGGGTGGTTATACTACCGATGGCTCAGCGTCTCTGGGTTGGTTTGCAAGGGAGTTTCGGATTGAGAAAAGTGATGAGTTTAGTGTGACTTGGGTAGCAAATTTGCAGGTTAAGTATCGCAGCTGTAAGGGGACAGCAGGTATCACTAAGTATAATGATGAGCAGTTTGAAGGGCATTCATATTTACGAATGCGGTTTGAGAATGGCAAGGTTTACTTGATTTTGGATATGACGGGGATGAGAGATGCGAATGGGCTAACGCCTGTAATTTTGAATAGGAGTGTGAAGAATGGTAATCCTGTTTGGACATGGGGAGGTACAGATTAAATTGATGATTGCCAAGGAAAAGTAGATAGAATATTCCATTTTTGTGCCTCATATTTCAACAGTGTCAGATTAATTGATTCAAATTCAAACTTAATCTGGCGATCACTAAATTCCGCCCAAGCTTGTTCAAAGTTCTCAGGGGTTAGGTCGCGAAAAGCAACGGTCATATGTGGCACAAAGGGTCTAGAAGCATAGGGATCGTGAATGCCGAGATTGTTGGCAAGGGTAGCCGCAATATCTACATAGAGGTTTGGCAAAATTGGATTGGGCGCAACATTGAGATAAATAACGCGAGGTGGGAATGCGGCAAATCCTGATAGGTTGATCGTAAAAGGCGATCGCGTTTTAGCAAATTTCTCTAGTTCTATTTGTAATGGTTCGAGGCGATCGCTTGATAATTCAAATGGAGGAATTAGGGTGATGTGAGGTGGAGATTTGAGAGTGGATTGAGTGCTGTAGCGATCGCGGAAGTCATGTTGAATTTGTCTAACTTCATCTTGAATAGAATCAGGTGGCAACAATGCGATAAAAAATTTTTGGTTCATTACATGAGGTGTAACTTTTTAGGGGATATTCTATCATTTTGCATAAGGTATAGCTAAAGCAATTGCCGATCAAACGAAGTAAGAAAGGCAACGCGCAAGGAGCGTGAATATTATGAAAACTGAAGATTTAAAAAACGATTGGATTGAAATTGTCCAACAACGAATTAATTAAATCGCAATTGCTTTAAAACTATAAGTTAGGTCATCCACTCCATACATCAATGAATCTCACTGAAATAAACGAACAGACAATAAAAATAGTATCAAAGAACGCTCAAAAAGCCTTTGACGCTCTACAAGCAGAAGAGTTTTCTTCTGTTCCAAAGAACCAAAAAGTTGCATGGGCTATGGCTGCAATGATTCACTGTGATATGTGCAGATTGGTTGTAGCCTTTGATGAATGTGATCGAGAAGGCTTGGCAAGGCTTCTCTGGATGGTTGATATCTCTTCAAAGCTATTTGAAGCCAAGAATTGGTATTTCGGCAAAGGCGGAAGGCTCCTCTTAGAGATTGCAAAAAATAAGAACTGCGGGGACAACGCTATTCGGGAAAAAATTAAAGAGATAAAAACCAATCACCCGATCGGAAAAGTCGAGAAGTACTCTATCTATCGGAATAAAATTGGCTATCACTATGATGAGCACGCACTGGACTTGCTAGAGCAGTTTGGCAAAGAAGATGCTGAGATCTTTTTCGATATGATATCCACATTCGCCAGATTTTCTGGTGAGTGGGCACAATTGACAAGTTCTTTGATTAAGAAGCAGTTGTAGTAGTAAGCCAAGGCTTAACTCAGATGTTAGGTTGATTTTTCTATTTCTTTCTATAGATATTTATCTCATTCAACAACAAATCAAAAGCAAGATAGAAACAATTGTTACAGAATCTCGCCTAGAACTCTCTGCTCATAATACTAATGGAAATGGAAATAGCGATCGCCATCAAAGATAAAAGGCAAATGACAACTTAATTTACGACTGGGGCAAAAAAATAGGGTCAGAAAATTTTTAATCCTGTTAGACTAGACAAGGCGCGAAATTGTCTAGATTAACAAAATCATACGCCAAACCTAACTCTTGAAAGACTTTCGGATAATTACCACTATGTTTTGGGCGGATAAATTTGCAGCAGATGCAAGCGGCGATCGCATTATAGTCAACGATTCCAAAACCCCCTCTGGGCGCGTTCATGTCGGCTCATTGCGCGGGGTTGTGATTCACGATGCCATCTATCGCGCCCTCAAACACGCAGGTAAACCCGTCACCTTTACCTACGGCGTTGACGATTACGATGCGCTCGACACCGTACCCCATTATTTAGATCAAGCCAAATTTGCACCCTATTTAGGACAGCCCCTCTGCAATGTCCCCTCACCCGAAGCATCGGCGACTGATTATGCCAAATACTTTATGGGCGAATTTCTCGAAGTATTCGAGCATTTAGGTGTGCGTCCCCAAGTTTATTACCTGCGCGACCTCTACCGTTCAGGCAAGATGAATCAATATATTGATCTCTTCTTGAACAATGCTCACCTCGTCCGCGAAGCCTACAAAGAAGTCAGCAAAGCCGATCGCCCCTCCAATTGGTATCCTTTCCAAGCCATTTGCGAGAACTGCGGCAAAATTGCGACGACAGTAGTCACTGATTACCAAGATGGTAAGGTGTTTTATACCTGTCAACCTAACGCAATGGAATATGTCAAAGGTTGCGGTCACACAGGCTGGATATCACCCTTTGATGGCAATGGTAAGTTGCCTTGGAAAGTAGAATGGGTTGCCAAATGGGAAGTCGTCGGCGTATCGATTGAACTTGCTGGTAAAGACCATTCCCAAAAAGGTGGTTCTCGCGATGTCGCTAACTCCATTTATCGCAAGATCTTCAAAAAGAATCCACCCACCCATGCCCCCTATGAATTTATTTTGGTAAATGGAACCAAGATGAGTTCCTCTAAGGGTGTCGGTTCCAGCGCTAAGGAAATCGCCGATCTCTTACCACCTGAACTACTCCGCTTCTTGATGTTGCGGACACAGCCTCGTAGCGTGATTAACTTCTCGCCGAATTACGAGACAATTACCCGCTTATTCCGTGACTATGACACTCTGATTGATAAATATCAGGCTGATACAGTCAAAGACGAAAAGGCGCTAGAGGATTTGGTTCCCTTAGTCTATTCGCAATTGAATACCGATGAACAAGTTGCAGGTTATCAAGCCTTTGACTTCAGCACCCTGATTTCACTGCTACAAATCCCTCATCTCGATCTCGAAGCCGAGATTGTTGCTAGAAGTGCGAATCCACTCACCGATCGCGATTGGGAAGTAGTCCGCGATCGCATCCGTGTTGGCAAAAAATGGTTGCAAGACTATGCCGATGAAGAAGAGAAGCTAGTTCTCTATCTGGACTCAATGCCTGAAAAAGCGAAAAACCTCACCGCCGAACAGGTTACTTATCTGGAGACATTAGCGACTAATCTCGCTGGTGATGTTAACTGGGAAGGTGAAGCATTACAAACGCTATTATTTAGTACTTCCAGACAAATTGAAGTCTCTCAGAAGAGTGCTTTTGCCGCAGTTTATTACACCTTCTTAAATAAGGAGAAGGGGCCAAAAGCAGGAAGTTTACTTTCCTATTTAGAGAAAGATTTTGTGATTCAGCGGATTAAAGAAGCGATCGCTTTAAATCTCACAACTAGTGGTTCATAAAAAAAGCGGCGCATTGCGCCGCTTTTTTTATAGCTGTTGCCAAGTATAAAACCAAAGCACAAAATGGCTCCACCATTTTGTGCTTTGGTATATAAAGATGTTATGATAATGATTATCATTTTCTGTAATAAAGTATAAAAATGTCTCTGCCGAACTCTGCAAAATTGACCTCAAAGCTATTCACAAAAAAAAGCTTGAGACTTTCTTCAGCTTTTAGTGCGGCTCTGATAGCGATCGCGGCTAGTCTTGTTTCCTGCACTGTGGCTACTGATGCGAATAAACCCCCTACAGCAACTACTCAAGCCACTACCTCACCAGTTACCAAAACCGAAGAACAACCTCTAGTTGTGGCAACTAACTCCGTAGCCTGTGGTTTGGCTAGACAAATTGCAGGGGATACGATTAATCTCAAATGCTTAATCGAAGCAGGAACCGATCCCCATATTTATCAACCTAATCCTGAAGATCGGAAAGCGATCGACTCCGCCAAGTTAGTTATCTATGGTGGTTATGACTTTGAGCCAAGCTTGATCAAACTCATTCAAGCAAGTTCCAATCCTGCGCCCAAAATAGCCGTTAATGAGGTTGCAGTGCCTAGCCCTATCATGTCGGCAGATGGTCATAGTCACAGCCATGATCACGATCACGATCACGAAAAAGAAAAAAAATCAGGCGAGAAAGAAGCCGATCCTCATGTTTGGAATAATGCTCAGAACGGAATTAAGATTGCTCAGTCGATTAGTAAGAGCTTAATAGCTCTACGTCCCGATCAAGCGGAAACCTATACCCAAAATACTGCCAAACTTGTTAGCGAACTAGAACAGATCGATATTTGGATTAAAGCTCAAATTGCCACAATTCCTGAAAGCTCACGGAAGTTAATCACTACCCATGATGCTCTGGGTTACTATGCTCAAGCCTATGGACTTTCTGTTGAAGGTGCTTTGAATGGGCTTAGTACTGACGAGCAAACAACGCCAACTAGAGTTAAAGAACTGGTGAATGTGATCAAATCCAGTCAAGTACCAACTATTTTTGCAGAAGTATCGATCAATCCTAAATTGATTACCACCGTTGCTAAGGAAGCAAATGTCAAGGTGTCTGAACGGGTACTCTATGCTGATGGGCTAGGCGCAAAGGGTAGTGAGGCTGAGACCTATGCAGGCATGTTGATCGCCAATACGCGCACGATTGTCGAAGGTTTAGGCGGCAAGTACACCCCCTTTCAATTAAAAACGCCTTAAAGAGCCTTGCTCTTTACGACATAAACCCTAAACGAGAAAGGCGGAGCTTCGCGCCGCCTTTCTCGTTTAGGGTTTGATATTGACGAACTCATCAAATTAAAGTTATAGTAGTGAGTTCGGAATTCCAAAACTGTAAAGCTATGCCCCTCCCGATTGTTGCCGTTGTCGGTCGCCCCAATGTGGGCAAATCCACTCTCGTAAACCGCCTGTCGGGTGAACAATACGCGATCGTCTATGATGAACCGGGCGTAACCCGCGATCGCGTCTACCGTGATTGTTTCTGGGGCGCACATGAATTTCAAGTCGTGGACACAGGCGGCTTAGTATTCGACGATGAGACAGAATTTTTACCAATGATTCGCGAACAGGCGGAAATAGCCATTCGTGAATCGGCGGCGGTGATTTTTGTGGTCGATGGTATGGCAGGGATCACCGATGCTGATGAGCAATTAGGCGGCTGGTTACGACGACAAAATATTCCTGTATTACTTGCGGTTAACAAATGTGAAGGTTCTAAATATGGACTTTCATTAGCAGCAGAATTTTGGAATTTGGGCTTAGGTGAACCGATCCCGATGTCGGGAATTCATGGTAACGGTACGGGCGAATTGCTAGATGAGTTAATCAAGCATTTACCAGCACCCGAAGAAGTAATTAAAGAAAGCGACGAAATCAAAGTAGCGATTATCGGTCGTCCGAACGTTGGTAAGTCCAGCTTGTTAAATGCTTTCATCGGTGAAAATCGTAGTATTGTGAGTCCGATTTCTGGCACAACTCGTGATGCGATCGACATGTCAGTTGAACGCGATGGCAAAAAATACCGTCTGATCGATACTGCGGGTGTGCGTCGTAAAAAGAATATTGATTACGGTATTGAATTTTTTAGCATTAACCGTGCGTTTAAGGCGATCGGACGTTCTGATGTCGTTTTACTAGTAATTGATGCCCTCGATGGCGTTACCGATCAAGATCAAAAATTGGCAGGTCGGATCAATGATGAGGGTAAAGCTTGCGTAATTGTGGTCAATAAATGGGATGCGATCGAAAAAGATTCCTATACTATTTACGATTACACGGCTGACGTTAAGAGCCGTCTGATGTTTGTGGAATATGCACCGATTATTTTCGTGAGTGCGCTTACAGGTCAGCGCGTCACCCAAATTCTCGATCGCATTGACATCGCCGCCGAGCAACATAAGCGCCGCGTTCCTACCGCAATCTTAAATGAAGCGCTCAACGAAGCAGTCACATGGCACGCACCACCCACCAGTCGCGGCGGTAAGCAGGGCAAAGTCTACTACTGCACCCAAATTTCCGATAGTCCACCAACAATCATCCTATTTGTGAACGATCCCCATCGTTTCAATGACAACTACAAGCGTTACATCGAAAATCAATTCCGCAAAACCCTCGGTTTTGAAGGCACGCCCCTCCGATTTATCTGGCGCGGCAAAAAAGATCGCGAAGTCGAAAAGTCCAAGAACTCAGCATTAAGATAAACACAAAGGGACGCAAAGCGTCCCTTTTGTTTTAGTTATACTTTTACAAGTAGTAGAGGTGATTTAACATGACAAGCCCGATAGTTAGTAATTTAACCGTCGATGAACTTAAAGATGTAATTGCCAGTTTTGTTGAAGAATATGAAGAAAAAGTGTCAGATGCTCGAATCCAACTTAAGCAAGTAGAAAACCTCTTAGGTTCTTTGCCCCATGTTAGCCAAGATAATCCTTGGCTAAAAATGGCTGGTATGCACCAAGATAATCCCTTATTTGAAGAAGTAGCAGCCTCTATCGAAGCCAATCATCAAGATATTACTGATGAGGAATTGAGTTAGATGAGTTTGTGGATACTTGATACTAACCATGTGATTTACTTACAAAATTCTCATCCTAATGTTCTGAAACATCTTTCTACTGTTAATTCCAAAGATGTTGCGATAACAGCAATTACTGCCGAGGAACAAATTCGTGGTTGGTTTAAGGTCATGAATGTTAATTCTGATCGTTGTGTCTGGGCTTATAAGGGTTTTAAGGATACATTGACATATTTGAAAAAAGTTAATGTGCTTGACTTCGATGAAAATGCATATCAAATTTATCAAGATCTCAAAAAGAAATTAACTAATAAAGTTGGTACGAAAGACCTCCAAATTGCAGCGATCGCGCTTTCTGTTAAGGGAATCGTAGTTACGAGTAATCACAAGGATTTCTGTAAAGTACCTGATTTGCAAATTGAAGATTGGACTATTTCCTGAAAACAAAATGATTGCTTTGCACTTTTGTTTTCTTAAGCACTATGACGGTTGCGATGATGACGTTACTACGGTTGAATAAAGTCAGTAGCATGGAGCACTCATGGAAGAGCGATCGCAAGCGCTGCTGAGCTTAGCTAAAGCAAAACTATCAAGACGGATTACCTTTTGGATTTTTATCAGTATTGTCGTCATTGAGGCGATTATTCTGGTTCCGTCTTATTTTCGGCGTGAACAAGAATTGATCAATCAGGTTGAAGAAGTCTCGGCTATTCAAGCGAGATTTTTTTTGCAAACCTCTAAATCGATGAAAGCAGAGTCAGGGTTTATAGATTTAGCAAAATCGATCAAGCGGGACACCAATATCGCAGGATGGGCGGTAGAAGA
Organism: Pseudanabaena sp. CCNP1317; assembly: GCF_034931345.1. Taxonomy (NCBI): domain Bacteria; kingdom Bacillati; phylum Cyanobacteriota; class Cyanophyceae; order Pseudanabaenales; family Pseudanabaenaceae; genus Pseudanabaena; species Pseudanabaena sp. CCNP1317. The sequence goes on from NZ_JAYGIF010000109.1 coordinate 37,484, forward strand.
TGCCAAAGGTCAGCGCCTTGATCAAAAGGGCGAAATCCCGACCCTCACCGCCGCAGATGTACGTGATAAACCGATCGCACGGTTTCGTAGTGCCGATGGCAATCGTTATGATGTTGCATGGAGTGGCAACCAGTTTGGTAGTGGTTATGTACTAATAGTTCGCCACAATGTCGAATTTATTCAGCAAGAGTTAGTTACTTTCGTATGGCGAATTATTGGGTTAGTAGCTATTATTTCCCTGTTTGTAACCGCTAGTACCTTAGTGATTTTGGGGGCGATCGTCATTTTGCCAATTTTAAAATTGCGCGAAGATCTTGAACTAGTTGCTGACTCCATTAGTCAAGAACAAATGAATTTACAGTTTCACTCGATGATTGCCCCACGAACTGATGAATTGGGAGATGTCATGGCAGCATTCAATCAGATGTATGCCCGAATTATCAAAGAGATATCAGAGCGTAAACGTGCTGAAGCCATTATTCAAAAGGAAAAAGACACATCTGAACATTTACTGCTGAACATTCTGCCCTATGCGATCGCTGAACGCCTAAAACAGGGAGAAAAAATTATTGCCGATGGTTTTAGTGAAGCCACAGTTTTATTCGCGGATATTGTTAGTTTTACAGAGCTATCCGCAAAAGTTCCACCAGTTAAATTGGTGTGCTTACTAAATGAAATTTTTTCTGAATTTGACGGATTAGCCGAAAAGTATGGGCTAGAAAAAATCAAAACTATTGGTGATGCCTATATGGTAGTAGGGGGACTACCCATGTTTCGTCCAGATCATGCTGAGGCGATCGCTGATATGGCTTTAGATATGCAAAAAGTAATAGGTCGCTTTGCCAGTGATTTGGGCGAACCATTCAAAATTCGGATTGGGGTCAATACAGGGCCAGTTGTCGCAGGAGTAATCGGCATTAAGAAATTTATTTATGATTTGTGGGGTGATGCGGTTAATGTTGCGAGCAGGATGGAGTCTCATGGATTAGCCGATCAGATCCAAGTCTCTGACTCCACCTATTTAATTTTGAAAAACAAATATAATTTTGCCGATCGTGGCAAGATTATGATTAAAGGTAAGGGAGAAATGCAAACTTACTTTTTAATTAATAAAATACTCCCATCCCAGTCTAAAAATAGACATTAAAGTCCAAGAATTAGTAGTGCGGCGCTTAGCGCCGCACTACTAATTCTTAAGTGCATAGGGAATAGTTAACTAAAAACCAAATAAAACATAAATTTTAATTGCTCAGCCTTCATAAAGGAAATGAGTCTCTCTCCCCAACAACGATGACAGCCATAGAAGAAACTAAATTTGAAGCTTATACTCTAGGAGCCGCAACCTTTGATTTAAGTGGGCTTCCGAAAGAATACTACACTCTAGTAGATGGTAGTAAGAGCATCATTTGGGTGCAACCAATTTTCCAAGCACTAGGGCTAAAGTCATTGTTAGCGGCTTCATTACCTGTTGAGAACTTTACCCATGCCGTAATCTATGGCAAGGAATATACGGCGGTGGTAATCAAGCAGCAAGGGAATTATTTAGCTTTACTAATCGAACCCAATGTCGAACTACCTGATGATCCATTTTTACTTTGGGCTTATTCTTTTGATGCAGCTTCTCTTAAAAATAATCCTAAGTTTCAAGTAATTTAAACTTTTGAGAGTTGATATTTGAGCATGATTGAGAAAAGATAAGGCTATTATCCGAGGATGACCAAGAAAAATTATGAATTCTACCTATAAAGCATTTTGGTTAGAAGATGGCGATCTGGTGGTGATTGACCAGACCCAACTGCCCTTTTGTTTGGTGACTAAAACTTTAAAAACTAGCGCTGATGCAACCCTCGCGATTCAGGATATGACTGTACGTGGTGCAGGGGTGATTGGTAATGTTGCGGCTTTTGGCGTGTATTTAGCGGCTAGGGAGAGTAATGGTGATTTAGAAAAAATCAAAGCTCTCTCAGCCGTAATTCGTAGCGCTCGTCCGACCGCCGTAAATTTGATGTGGGCTGTCGATCGCATGATTGCTGTCCTAGAAAAATCGGCACAACAAAAGCAAGCCCAAAAGCAAGATTTAGTAGAAATTGCCCTCAAAGAAGCGATCGCCATTGCCGATGAAGATGTGGTTGGCACAAGAAATATTGGTAAATTTGGCTGTGAATTGATTGAGGCGATCGCCAAGACTAAGCCCAAAGGCGAACCCGTGAATATCTTGACCCATTGCAATGCAGGATGGTTAGCGATCGTGGATCGAGGTAGTGCCTTAGCGCCTATCTATGAAGCTAGCGATCGGGGGATTAATATTCATGTATGGGTTGATGAAACTCGTCCACGCAATCAGGGCGCAAATCTAACCGCATGGGAACTCGGACAGTCCAAGATTCCCCATACACTGATTGCGGACAATACAGGTGGATTATTAATGCAGTATGGCAAGGTCGATCTTTGCATTGTGGGAACCGATCGCACTACCCGTAGCGGTGATGTGGCTAATAAAATTGGTACATATCTCAAGGCTCTAGCTGCCTTTGATAATCATGTTCCCTTTTATGTGGCTCTACCAAGTTCTACGTTTGATATGCAAATATCAGATGGAGTCAAAGAGATTGCGATCGAGACTCGTAGCGCTGATGAAGTTCTCTATATGCAAGGATTACAGGATAACGGCGATATTGGCAAAGTAAGAGTCGCTCCATTGGAAACTACAGCATTAAACTATGGATTCGATATTACGCCTGCAAGATTGGTAACTGGTTTGATTACTGAGCGGGGCATTTGTGAAGCTGCGGAAACTGCGATCGCTGGTATGTTTCTGGATCTAATTCCCTAAGATAGAGACGGCTCTGCCATCTCTATCTTAGATTTTATTGCCTTACAAGTTTTACAGGTTGCTCGTCAATTTGTATCGTCTTGCCATCTGCTAGCAATGTATAGGACTGATTAAGTGAACGCGGATTAGCTTTTTTACCATTAAAAGTTTCTAACTGTGACACTAGTTTTCCATTTTTGATGAATAACAGCCCTGTTGTTTTGATTGTTTCCTTTTTACCATTCGTAGAAGTAATATTGACTAATGCTTCAAATGCACCACTAGGCTTGATAATCCATTGCCCTGAAATTGATGCTATACCATATCTCTTTGCTTCAGCTAAGAATTCAGGTGTAAAGACCGTCTTATAGGTTCCCGCAATTTTAGCAATCTTGATCTCAGACTGCTTTATCTTTGCAGAAACAGATGCATTTTCAGAAGCATAAACTGCTTGCCAAGGCTGAAAGGTCTCTATGCTAGCGATCGCTGAGAAAGCCATAGTCACTGTGGCGATCGCTCCTAATATTCCCAAATTCCTGTAAGGCTGATGCTGATTGTGATCCTTGCTGTACGACATGAGAACCTCACAAAAAACTGTTTATAGGGTTAAGTATCTGGACATAATTAAAAACCAGAGGCAACCACTGTGGCGCACGCGCAGCGTGCGCCACAGTGGTTGAGGTTTTATATTTAATTACGCTTAGCTAAGTAGCTAGGTATAAGTAAACTAAAAACCTAGAAAGCAGTCCTGCCCGCTACGCGGGCAGGACTGCTTCTGATGTTTTAATTTGGTGAGCTAGTTAGAGCGTGTTTGAGAAGTTTTTACCCCCTCTAACGCCCCCTTGCAAAGGGGGAGGATCTGAGTTTCCGCCCTTTTGCAAGGGGGGATTAAGGGGGGTAAAAGCAGAAATTTACGCTAAATAAAAGACTTCTCAAACATGCTCTTACTTAGAATAGATGATCTCAATCAATAGTTATCCTAATCTTTGGAAATCTTCAATTTCGATAACTTCGCCGATCGCTGCCATCGTAAATACATCATCTCGGACTTTAGCTGTAACCTTTACTTTCAATCCTTCTTGCAAAATCGCTTCGGGGGCTGGTTGCCAAATCTCATACTGCTCATCAGTATCGGTTGCGATCGCCCAAGTTCCTGTGCCAATATCAATATATTCTACGGTTCCGATAATTTGGATATCCATTTATTTTCTGTAGTAATTTTCAAAACCCAAAGTGGGGATGCAAAGCACCCCCACTTTAGGTTTATATGCTAGAAGTTTCTGATTTAATCGATAGATAGGCAAACCCAAAACAAAGTAGTGAGTTGACGCTGAGAAAAGCGATCGCAGGGCTTCCATCACCAATCCACATCATCTGTGGCGCAAGCACTGCACTGGTTGCTAAGCAAGCAGAAGTCCCGATCGCTGAACCGATCGCAAACCATTTCCATTGGGGATGTCCGAGCAGAATCAGCAATAAGCCTAGGGGCAGTAATACACTTGCTGTAATCGGATTAAGTGCATTGGTATTAGAAAAAGCATTACCTAATTCAGGTAGAGAGCTTCCCGCAATACGGAAAGGAAGTTGGGTAACGTCAAATAGATAGAAGCCACGTAAAAAGAATAAACCTGCGCCGCCAAAGAAAACCCCATTATTAAATGACCAATTCCAACGGAAAGGGAACCAGCGATTGAGTAGCCACGCCAACAGATAGGAGCCAATCACCATAATTAGTTTAGGAATTAAAGCGATCGCTCCACCATCAATCCAAAAACGCGGACTTAAGTATCCATTGTCTCGCGCCCATCGCAAGAAATCAGGAATTCCTAATTGCCCTTGAGAAGCAATATTTACGGCGGCTGCCGCATTCAAATGCCCTGCTCCGTAATAGTTCAAGGTGTCATCAGTGACTTTACGGGAAGACTGTTTGAGAACTTGTAAAACCTTTTCAGGATCTTTCACTCCCGATGCTTCGATCAGAGCCACGACACCAGACACGTGAGGGGCTGCCATGCTAGTTCCTTGGAAAGCACTAAATACCGATTGCTTGGTTCTAGGATCGATCGTATTTTGCAAAATGCCGCCCGAAGTATCTCCCTTTTCGCCGTTTTTACCCCTTGCGATCGCGCCCCCAGGAGCCGCGACATCGATACCTGCACCATAGTTAGAATAGGGCGCTTTTTCACCAGTAGAACCCGTGGCGGATACCGCAATTACCTTAGGATAGCGGGCTGGGTAAAAAGCAGCATTGCGATTGGAGTTTCCTGCCGCCGCAACGATCACCACACCTTTTTTGTAGGCATAGTCGATCGCTTCTTGCATCAGCTTGCTTTCACCACCACCACCAAGGCTCATATTGATCACATTTGCGCCATTGTCTGCCGCAAAGATAATCGCTTCAGCAATATCGGAGATCGTGCCACCCCCTGAAGCAGCTAGTACTTTAATCGGCATGATGCTGGCTTCGTAGGCAATGCCCGCTACACCAAAATTATTATTTGTCGATTGGGCGATCGTTCCCGCAACATGGGTTCCATGCCCATTGTCATCGCTAGCATCTTCGCGATCGTTTACAAAGTCATATCCCTTAACAAAATTAGTGTTTTTAAGATCATCGACTTTGCTCACACCCGTATCGATGACGGCAACTGTGATACCTTTGCCCTTGGTCTTTTGCCAAGCCTTTTCCACTTCGATCGCTTTTAAATTCCACTGCTCCTTGTACATTGGATCATTGGGAGTTGTACCACCACCAATAAAGTCCATCGAATAAACATAATTAGCTTCGACATATTCAGTCAAGTTACGAAGTTCTTCCGACTGTTTGAGCTTGTCGAGGACTTGAGCATCGCCTTTAACGATGTAAAGACGGTTTGACTTGGAGAAGGGACTATTGAATTTTGGCTCAATTCCATATTTTGAGGCGATCGCCTTCAGTTCGCGATCAACTTGTTCCGATGACAAGTCATTGCGAAAATTCAATACCATCGAGTCATACTTACCTTGGACTGCTAAACCTTGATAGGTCGATAGCGCCCAAAACAAGCCTGCAAAAAACAAGCATGTGAGCAGAAATTTTTTCATAATCCTAAGCCATTAATCTCCAGTCCTCGACAGCTTTTCAGATATCAGGACAGGTGGCGCAAAGCGTCACCTGTCCTGATATTTATTTTAACTATTCCCTTTTTGCTTACGACAGCGATCGCTACAATATTTAACTTCGTCCCAGCATCTCTCCCATTTTTTACGCCATGTAAAGGGCTTGCCACAAACTACACAGTCTTTGCTAGGTAAAAAAGATTTATTGCCTTTATGAGCCATATTTACAAATATCAGTTCTAATATCTCGTAGTGCAACAACTATCCACTTATTCCTTTGAGCTTTTCATAGCGTTTGAATATGTCATTAGTAATTTTGACTGCTATCTCTTTATGGCTTGCTAAACATAGAGCGTACAAAGCTGAATTAGTTGAATTCCTCATTAGTACAGGCTTACTAACATGTCTAAAGAGAGATCTTAATTGTTCTGTATATAAACCAGCTAGCCACTCAGCCTTTATTGCTTCGGGTGCGACCTCAATACAATACAATTATTAGACAGCAGCAGGAAACCCATACTGATTGAGATTGTCCCAGAATTGCTCCCAACGAGTAGAAGTTAAAACTAAAGCTCTTAAACTCAAAATTATGCTC
>NZ_JAYGIF010000110.1:0-43503 GCF_034931345.1 Pseudanabaena sp. CCNP1317
GCATAATTTTGAGTTTAAGAGCTTTAGTTTTAACTTCTACTCGTTGGGAGCAATTCTGGGACAATCTCAATCAGTATGGGTTTCCTGCTGCTGTCTAATAATTGTATTGTATTGAGGTCGCACCCATCGTATTGACTAAATATGCTGAGAATCCGCTTAGAGGGTGCAGTCGTATATCCATCATTAATATGCTCAGGTGACGGAAACCCACAGCGAATCTTACTCAGATTAACGACTATTTGCGGATCATCACACCAGTTTTTAAAAGCTTCTGGTTCACTGAATAAAAAGCCTTCAAACTCATGAATCATCAGGTTGGCAATGAAGTTTGATTCTGCAATATCATCCTGAAAGGATTGCTGAAGTATCCTTGCTTTCTTAACTGATGATAAACCTGTAGGTATTGCTAATTTGGGAAAATCCGTAGGTAATCCATAAAAATCGATCAATGTCGTTACCCACGCATTCGGATCTTCCTTACATTTTTTTTCAATCTGATTTTTAAGCTTGCCATAGGTTGATATACCACCTTTACCAATTTTACTGGTACGCAAAAGAATGGGATTGATCCAAATATCTAGTCGAGCAAAATGGCTCGTTAGAAGTTCTCGCACAAAGGTTTCTTCGGTTTGCCCCTCACAGAAAATATGGACTCTAATCATCGCGACGGTCTACCACCTAACAAATTTTTTTGCCATAGTTCACCTATAGAGTATTCTTCTAGCCATTCAGCTAAAGCATCTTCATCTAGTCTGTGTAATTGTGTTGCCCCTTCGATACGATCGCACACAATTACATTAGATGCGTCAAACTCATTTAGTAGTGCGACTGACTGCGTAGAAACTATGACTTGTTTAGATTTGGCTGTGGAGCGCAGCAGTGAAGCCAGAACGTTAATGGCATAGGGATGTAACCCCAATTCTGGCTCATCGATCAAAATCATTTCAGGTTGCTTATCCTCTGGCTGCATCAATACAGTTGCAAGACAAATAAACCGCAAAGTCCCATCTGACAGTTGATATGCTTTAAATGGTACATCTTCACCCTTTTCAACCCATTCCAGTTCAATTTGGTCTTGATTGTTGGGATGGGGACGCAAATAAAAATCACCAAAGAATGGTGCTACTAATTGGATCGTTTTGACGATTCTTTGATAGTGCGTTTTATATTGCTCTTTTAGTAAGTAAAGATATGCTGCTAAATTTTGAGCGTCTGATCTGAGGTAAATATTATCGTTTATGGCTTGACGTTGTTTGACTAGAGAACTATCGCCAGTGTCGTGGAAGTGGTAGAGTCGCCAACTTTGCATTACTGGTACTGTGTAATCGTAAATTCCTGTACGCTGCTTTTGTGACTCAACTTTAGTCTCAAAGTAACCCGATCCAACATGCCAATCACCGTATCTATTCCACCAGAAATTCTCATCAACAAAAACCATGCGGTTATCTTGGGTTGGCTCTAGAACAAATTTATAGCCGTTATTACCAAAGTAAAATTCAGCAATCATTTGCGGAGTTCTTTTGCGTCCGAAATACAGTAGAGAATCTGGTCCACCCTGCTTACTGACATAAATCTGTAAGTTTCTAGCAAGGATTTGTTGAATCATGCGAAAGATAGTAATAAAGTTGGACTTACCAGAGCCATTAGCCCCAATCAAGACATTGAGTTCTTTTAATTCAAGATCGCACTCACGGATTGATTTGAACCCTTTCAGTACGATTCGTGATAACTGATCTTGGTTCATTTTTGTAGCCTATGGATACCAAAACATACCTTTGATGCCTTCGGGATCAGCGTTGAAGCCTAGCTGACTGTAAAATTCGACCACATGGGCATCGGCGAAGAGACTGATATTGCTAATGTCGGATTTGCGTAACTCGCGGATCATTTCTTCCATCATCGCTTTACCTAAACCCCTGCCCTGAAAATCAGGGTGAATTACCACATCCCACAATGTCGCGTTAAAGGCATAGTCAGAGGTAGCACGAGCAAAACCGATTAAACGTCTAAAACCGCCACGATGCTCCCACATCGAGAGAACAACAAAGCTATGCTGTAAGGCAATGCGAACTTTACGGATCGGTCGCCTTGCCCAACCTACAGAGTCGCATAATTCTTCTAGTTCGTAGAGATCAAGATCTTTTTCGGTGCTAAAGAAAATCTGTCCGCTTTGGTTTGGCACTTGGCGAAGTTTTGTTTTTTTTGTTGGTTCTAGGGTGTCAGAACCAAATAAGCTTTTCCAGAACCCCATTTGCCTAATTTTTATATAGCAGCGATCGCCCTACTTGTTACAGACATTCTAAACGCTTTTGTATTGTATCCGCTTTTGTTGAAATCACGCGATCGCAAATACTAAAATGCTGTTATTTAAATGCTAGATGCTTTTATCCAGTCTTGACTCTATATTGGTAGAATTATGCCATCATTGCTGCCTTCAACTAAGCCACCAATATTAGCGAGGTATTCAACATTGGTAATCGCACCTACTGTAATACCTACTGTAATATTTAGAGCTAAATTTAGGGCGATATCTTGGACAATATTCTGGATAATGAAATGCAATTGTAAGCGATCGGGAGGTTGGCAATGACGTTTGGGCTAAAAACCTCAACGATCGAATTACTGAAACGCTTTAACATGAGCTTTCCTCAGTTTTACGAGCAGTTTGTGAGTAGTGACATTCAACTGCAAAATTTGCGCTTGGCTTATCAGCTTTATCAAACTAAGGAAGCTGTAATTGAGCTAAAGTCTGAAAGCAGCAAAAGCGTGCTGTATTTTGCCTATCGCAATCAGTCTTTTTTGCTAAATGATATTTTCGGGGTATTAGCAGCCTATGGCTTAACGATTCATAGTCTCAGTTTGTATGGACAGATTCATACGCCGATGTTGGTGTTCATTAAGCTGGTGATTTCTCGTGGTGGTAAATCTTTGCCTCAAAAAACGGCGGAAAATGTGCGAAAGGCAATCAAAGAGACTCTCTTGGGGCGCTTTGAGGTGGAGGAAATGTTGGCGCTAGAGTTTAACCTTGACAGTGGGCTTAAGAAAGTAGAAACCAACTTTTATGTCGATCGCGTATTTCATTTGCCAGCATTGTTAGTTGAGGCAGACAGTCAACCAGGATTATTTTATAAAGTGATGAATGCGATTTGGCAGGAGGATTTGTTGGTGGTGAATGCTAACTTATTAGTCTGGCGTGGGCGGACACGTTTGATCTTGTATTTGTTGGGACCAAATGAAAATTTAATTCCTGAATATTTAGGAACAAAGATTGCTGAAAGTCTCAAGCAGAGATTGTCTTATTAATTTTTGTTCCCCTCTCCCACTGGGAGAGGGGCTAGGGGTGAGGGCTTATTCTTTTAATTTTTGTTCCCCCTCTCCCACTGGGAGAGGGGCTAGGGGTGAGGGCTTATTCTTTTAATTTTTGTTCCCCCTCTCCCACTGGGAGAGGGGCTAGGGGTGAGGGCTTATTCTTTTAGCTTTGCGATCGCATCATACAGAGGCTGCCAATCATCATTAACAGTAATCCGTTCCCACAGTTCTTCAATTTTAGGACGCAAGAAAATAATGGTGGGATTGGAATACTGGAGTTGTTGAGCAATATTTGTTAATTCGGCGATCGGTTGACGGATAAGTAGTTGATGATAAACTTCACGCCACTTTTCTAATAAGGGTAATTGCTCATCAGTGATTTCCCAATCGTGATCAGCAAAAATATTACCTACATCTTCGCGCCAATTGGGTTGAAAAGATTGACGCAAATTCACGAAGAACTGGTTATAGCCGATCGCTTGTACACCTGACAATAATTCCAAAGTTGCACCGATTAAATCCTCAGTTTCAGGCTCGGAAAGCGAAGCAAATCCCAAACGCTTCAGCATCATTTCGCAATAGGCAACCCGATAAAAGTCTTTAAACTTCAGCAATGACTCTTGCATATCATCCTTGTCCATCACCATGCTCAGAGGATCTTGCAGCTTTTCCAAATTCCAATAACAAGCGGCTGGTTGATTGGCATAGCTATAGCGTCCTGCATGATCGAAGTAAGCCGCCGTAAATCTAGGATCATAGTTAGGAATAAAAGCAAATGGTCCGTAATCAAAGCTCTCACCCGTAATTGACATATTGTCAGTATTGAGAACTGCATGGCAAAATCCTGCTGCCATCCATTGAGCACAAAGCTTAGCAACTCGTTCCACTAGTTCCAAATAAAAGATACTATCTTGATTCTCTTTGCCCCAGATATGGGGGTAGTAAACCTGCAAAACATGATCGAGTAGTTTCCGAGCAAGATCATCGCGTCTAATCCAGCGGAGACGCTCGAATGTGCCGAAACGAATATGCGATCGCGAAAAGCGCACCATTACCGATGAGCGTGTTGGCGATGGTTCATCACCACGCCATAGGTCTTCGCCTGTTTCGACAAGACTGAGACAACGGGAAGTTTTAACACCCATACGATGCAATGCTTCTGAAGCAATGATTTCGCGCACGCCGCCCTTGAGGGTAAGCCGACCATCCGCAGTTCTTGAGTAAGGAGTTCTGCCTGAGCCTTTTGTTCCAAAATCATAAAGTTCATTATCGATGCCGCGTACTTGTCCATAGATAAAGCCACGTCCATCGCCGAGTTGGGGGTTATATTCACCAAATTGATAGCCGTGATAGCGCAGAGCTAAGAATGGACGTACAGCATGGAAATGTCCAAAGGCTTCGATAAAGTCATCATCACTTACCTGTGAGGGTTCAAGTCCTAGAGTTGGCAAAATATCATCATTACGCCACCGCAATTTATGAAGTGGATATTCGGCAGCAGTAACGACATCGTGATAGTCTGCTAGGGATTCGATCGCGGGTTCGTAGTTGAGATTAAGGAAGGGGTTGCTAGGGTGACTCATATCGAAGAAATAGGCGGCGAAATATTAGATGCTTCTGCCATCATACTTGGTTCAGAGGAAGATCAAGCTGTTACCTATTGGTATGAAGGGATTTGCCCCTATAGTGGTGAATTGTTGCGATTGCCAAGAACTTTGCAGGTTGAGGCGATCGCTCAAAATCTGATGCAGGAATTCAAACGTAGCTATCCCGAAAATGCAGAAGGGAAAATGTATGGGGTATTGCTCGCGAAATCATCAACGGGAAAAAGATTGGTTCTCAAAGCCTTTTCTGGATTATTAAATGGTCAAAGTGAACTAGAAGGATGGGTTCCCCCAATTGCAGGTCGAGAGAAAGTGGCGATTGAGGAATCAATTACATTAACCAAATTAGCGACCATTAAACAGGAATTAATCGAGTTAAGTGAAATTCCTGAACGTCGGGAATATGAGCAGCAATCTCAGGAATATGCCGCCCAGTTGCAAGCTTTGCGCGATCGCCATCAAGTTTCTAAACAAGAAAGACATGCTAAGCGATCGCAATTATTAGCAGCTTTAACAGGAAAAGAGTTGGAAATTGCACTCAAGGACTTGGATAGGGAAAGCCAACAAGAAAAGATGGCAAGACGGGATTTTAAACGCGATCGCGATCAGGTTCTGTTGCCCTTAAGGGAAATAATTACGCTGGCTGACAGCAAAATGCAAATCCTCAAACAACAACGTCGAGAATTATCACGTACCTTGCAAACCCAAATGCACAATGCCTATGTGTTAACTAATTTCGCAGGAGAAACGCGATCGCTGCGGGAGTTAATTACTGAAGGAGCAATGCCTACGGGAATGGGTGATTGTTGCGCCCCCAAGTTACTACACTATGCTGCAACTCATAACCTTATACCTCTAGCAATGGCAGAGTTTTGGTGGGGTAGTCCTTCGCTTGATGGTTATAAAATTCAGGGTGAGTTTTATGGTGCTTGTGTAGAAAGGTGTCAGCCATTAATGGGATTTTTATTGTCAGGAAGAAGATCCCCCCCAGCCCCCCTTAAAAAGGGGGGAGAAGAACTTTTTAAGGGGGATTTAGGGAAATCTCTTCCAATTGTTTATGAGGACGAACATCTAATTGCGATCGCTAAACCTCCAGAACTTCTCTCTATCCCCGGACGATATTTAGATACTCAAGACAGTGTACTCAGTCGATTACGTCAATCCTTTGGTGCAGATGTTTCCATTTATCCAGTACATCGACTCGATCGCCAAACTTCAGGAATTCTATTATTTGCCCGTGATTTAGAATCTCTTCGTAGTCTGAGTGAACAGTTTCAAAAGCGAGAAATCCACAAAATTTATGAAGCATTGCTATCAGGTAAGATGGAGCGTGAGCAGGGGATAATTGATTTGCCACTATGGGGCAATCCCGAAAATCGCCCCTATCAACAGGTAGACTTGCTACGGGGTAAGCCCAGCGTGACGAAGTTTCGCTTACTAGGACAGGTCGGGAATTATTCACGCATGGAATTTATTCCTTTAACAGGAAGAACTCATCAATTGCGAGTTCACTCTGCTGATTCTCAAGGGTTAGGCATACCAATTTTAGGCGATCGCCTGTATGGTTGTCTTGCTGTGACAAGTCGTCTCCATCTCCACGCGAGGGAGTTGACTTTCAGACATCCGCGATCGCAAGAGTGCATTCATTTGCAAATACCTGTTCCTTTTTAACGCCAGTTCGACGAAAGCGAAAAATGGTAAGAATCGCTAAGCGATTCTTACCATTTTTCGCCATTTGCGGCGTGCTTCGCACGCCGCAAATGGCTATATCGAACTCACGTTACTTTTAAAAATCTTGCTGATCGCTTGCTAAACGCAAAATTTTCCCTGCTAACATCGCCGCTCCGAAGCCGTTATCAATATTGACTACCCCTACACCCGTCGCACAGGAATTAAGCATTGTTAGCAAAGGCGCAAGCCCACTAAAGCTAGCCCCATAGCCGATACTCGTCGGCACAGCCACAATCGGACAATCCGCTAAACCTGCAACCACACTTGCCAACGCCCCCTCCATTCCAGCGACTACGATAATCACATCAGCATCGGCGATCGCGTCACGGTGACTGAGCAAACGGTGGATTCCCGCAACACCCACATCCCAAAGCCGCTTCACTGTAAATCCACATAGTTCACCTGTAACCGCCGCTTCCTCTGCGATCGGCAGATCGGCAGTTCCTGCGGTGATAATCGTCATTGTGCCTTGCTTTTTCATGGTTGATTCACCGAGGCAGCAAATTTGGGCGATCGGGAAATATTTCAATCCACGCAAAGATGGCTGAATTTGGGCATAAACAGAAGCCGAGATTTTGGTTGCCATTACCAAAGGATTTTTGGACTCCATTACGCGCATAATCTGGATAATTTGCTCAGGAGTTTTACCCAAGCCAAAAATCACTTCAGGAAAACCTGTTCGTAAAGTACGATGATGATCGATTTTGGCGAAATCTCCCACTGACTCATAGTGGAGATATTTCAATTCTTCTAAAGCTCTCTCTGGACTAAGTTCTCCTTTTGCTACTGTTTCCAGAATTTGCTTTAAGTTGTCATGCATAGAGGTTCAATGTACTGATTTAGGGCAAACAATTCCAATATAGCAATGTAATACCAAAGCCCAAATAAATAAAGGCATCGCTTCGCACCGCCTTTATTTATTTGGGCTTAGCGACTTATCCGCAAGGCTTTGGAAATATAGAAACCCTGCAGAAGCTAGGAACGTAAAGTAAGCGATCGCTTGTCCAAGAAATAGGCGATCGCGAAAACCCAATAAAGCCTTGAGCAAAATCCCTGGGAATTCTTTGTCTGGTAGCATTTCATGTACATCCCAAACTAAACCACCTAGCAAGCAAGAAGATACCGAGGTTGCTGCCTCAGTGGGAAAACAGATGGCAGTTTGGGAGAGATCGGCAAAGGCTGCCACGGCTTTGTCCAAATGACCGATCGCACTGATTACTAATCCAGCCACGATTAGCAATAAAAATACTCCCATCGCTTGAAAGAATACTTTGAGATTAATACGAACCCCAAATTGAAACAGAGCGACCCCGATCGCTACTGCCCCCACTAAACCCGCGATCGCACCCATGATTGGCACAAGTCCGCCTTGCAGCTTTGCCGAGATAAAGATCACCACCTCAAAACCTTCTCGTAATACCGCGATCAAAATCAGCGTAAAAACAGCCCAACCAGCAGTCTTTTCATCCGCGATCGCCTTACCGATTTGCCCCTCGATTTCTCCCTTTAGCGATTTGGCATTTTCGGTCATCCATACCAACATCCAACTCAACATGGCGATCGCGGTAAGTCCCAAAAGTCCCTGCCATAACTGTCCATAAAAAGCAGCTTGGTTCGGTTCTGTACTTTCAACTTGCTTGAGAAACCAGTTCAGCAATATCCCCACTACAAAGCTTGCCAATACTCCCGTACCAATGCCACCAAATACCCAAGGATTAAGCACAGTGCGATCGGCTTTTTTGAGATAGGCCATCACAATACCAACCACCAGAGCCGCTTCCACCCCCTCTCGTAAAGTAATTGCAAAAACTGGTAATGCAGCGCTGAAATCCATACAAGTTTCCTTTAGTTTTTTAGTGACCATCTCTTATTATTTTAGGACTTACGTAGATCGGTTTATCTTTAGCACTATTCGCAAGTTATAGCCGATCAAACAAGTCACAAGAAAAATCTTAAAGGTGCTGCTTTACAACACTTTTAAAATTTGGCATTGCACAAATGAAAGATGAATGAGTAAATAAAAGATAACGAGTTTTAAGCAATGAAAACTAATAAGGGAACTCCAAGGAAAAAATGATCCCTATAAAACCCAAAAACAATGTGGCGGGCTAAGCTCGCCACATTGTTTTTGGGTTCATCTACTTTGTGTAAGTCCCTAAAATTAGTAAAGTGTGGTTCAACCCATGTTCGTAAAAATGGGAGACAAGGAGATTCATCTTTCATTTGTGCAACGCCCGATCAACACAAGCGCTCTTCTGTAGTATGTATATGCGTTTTCTTCGCCGATGATACTGGTCGCGTTTGGATTTGTCTTTATGATAAGAGGTTTGAAGTTTTTTGGAATTGAGACTATCTGATTCTCTGACAAGATGCTTTCTTACATACAAGGCTCTGTCAGCGCGAGCCAAAGCCTGATCGAGAGATTCTTCTCGAGACCATGGGCTCATTCCAATGCTGCTTGAGACTAAAATCGGTTCCTCTTTGCCCTCAACGCTCAATGAGAAACTGCCGCAGTGGATACGGACTTCTTGCATAACTTGTCTGATTCTAATATCAGAGCCCGTAATCAGGAAGGCGAACTCATCCCCTCCTAGCCGACCCACGATGTCCTCACCAAGGACTAATCGCAAGCGATGCACGATCGCGCAGAGAACTTCATCGCCAAATTGATGACCGAAACTGTCATTGAGAATCTTGAAGGAGTCCAAATCAACCATACCCACGACAACAGAATCAGTATGATGCAGGTTTTGGGTACGGACAGCCGCCTCAGTAAAGAATCCGCGTCGGTTGGCTGCGCCAGTTAGAGGATCGGTGACGGAAAGCTTGAGTAAGGTCAAATAGGCATTGTCCAACCGAACTAGTAAGCTGATCATCAGTCCCACTGTGATAGGAGCAACTAGTAAAGGTATAGCTATAGCGATTATTAGCGAGACCGCTAATATGAGGTCGTGAGAATATTCCAGAGAAAACTGCGGTACGACAAAGGCAAGTGTCGCCAGAACAGACAGCATGACTGAGGCAGATGAGATCAGTGCAATGACCCCTCTTGCACCAATTCGGCGAGAAAGCATTATGATTGCCATCTCTAGAGGCTTTAAATGCATGTGATAACTATCCATAAAATTTTTATATTATATCAATCCTAAATGGGTTGTGAGAGTGCGCCCCAAAGGGGCGCACTCTCACAACCTTCCAAATCTTACAAATCATTTAGGATCGCTATATATCAATTAAATACTTTCAACAATGACTCCTTATTTTATGGCGAAGCCGATCAAGTAGTTTGGTAGGATAATAAGCATTATTTAGCTAGCTAATGCTCTTAACTTGTGTGATTTTCTATGAAGCCCAATGCCAAGATCAAAAAGCAAAATTTTGGTAAGAAATTTTCTTGGACTCCATATTTATTTCTATTGCCAGCGATCGCCTTTCTTGGCTTGACATCATTTTTGCCAGTATTCCAAGCCATATATTTAAGTTTTACCAATTATGATTTTGTTGGTAGTCCTGATTTTATTGGATGGAAAAACTATCTAAATCTCTGGAAAGATCAAACTTTTTGGAAAACCTTGGGTAACACCCTAACTTACTTGATATTTGCAGTTCCTAGCCTTGTAATTTCACCTTTAGCATTGGCGATATTAGTAAATCAAAAATTACGCAGCATTAAATTCTTTCGAGCCATTTATTATTTTCCAGTGATTGTTTCTGTGGTTGTCGCTGGTATTGCATGGAAATGGGTTTACGCTCAAAATGGGATTTTAAATTATTTTCTGTCAACCATTTCATTTCAAGATATTAAAATCCCGTGGTTAACTGACCCCAAAACAGCCATTTTCGCGATTATTGCGGTAGTAATCTGGCGAGGCGTTGGTTACTATATGGTCATCTATCTGGCTGGTTTACAGGCGATTCCCGCAGATTTATACGAGGCGGCGGCGATCGATGGTTCTGATGGCTGGCAAAAACATTTAGATATTACGATTCCCTTAATGAAGCCCTACATTATTCTCGTGGCAGTGATTTCTTCGATTGGAGCCATGAAGGTCTTTGAAGAGGTTTATATAATGTCTCAGGGTGGCCCAGCGAATAGTACCAAAACTGTAGTTTATTATTTATATGATAAAGGTTTTACAAGTTTAGAGATGGGATATGCTTCAGCGATCGGTGTATTTTTATTTCTGATTATTTTTATTATTTCAATCCTAACTTTCAAATTTATTAATCCTGCCAAAACTATTTAAATATGATTAAAACTAGTTCTTTTTTGTTGAGTGCTTCTTTATTTCTCTCTTTACCTGTTTTCGCTCAGGATAGCTCCATTAAATCAACTCCAATATTTCAATCGCAATTTTCCCGTAATCTATCAAAAAACTTTCAAGAAGCAAAATCTGAAGGCTGCTTTGTTTTGTATGACTTAAAACGCGATCGCTATATTCGCTACAACTCAAACCACTGTCAAAAGCGATTCATTCCTGCTTCGACATTTAAGATTTTTAATTCACTAGTTGCCCTTGAGACTAAAGCGATCGCTGATGAAAACACCGTAATTCCTTGGAATGGCGTGGTTAACAATGAATTTACCGCATGGAATCAAGCCCAAAATATGCGAACAGCCTTTACGCGATCGGTTGTTTGGTTTTATCAAGATTTAGCGCGGCGAGTTGGTACTGAAAGAATGGCTAAGTATATAAAAGCTGCTAGCTATGGCAATCAAGATATCTCAGACAAGATTGATTCTTTTTGGTTAAATGGCAATTTGAGAATTTCGCCAGAGGAGCAAATTAAGTTTCTCGTCAGACTTTATCAAGAAGATTTACCATTTTCGACTTCTGTGATGAGAACTGTGAAGGACATCATGCTAATTGAGCGCAAAGATAATTACATTCTTAGAGGTAAGACTGGCTGGGGAATGAATGTTGAGGGAGTACAGAATATTGGTTGGTATGTTGGTTATATAGAGCGAGATAACAACGTTTATTTCTATGCTTTAAATTTTGAAAATCAAGATCCTAACTTTGAGATGATTCCTGTCCGTAGAAAGATTTTGTTTGATGTTTTTAGCGACTTACAACTTCTTAATTAACCTCAGTTCGGGTTAATTTCAAACTAGCTTCTAGAGAGGGTTCGCGCTGCGAACCCTCTCTAGAAGCCAAAACAGTAAAAGCCTCGCTTCGCGAGGCTTTTACTGTTTTGGCTCCTAGATCCTACATTCAGCAGGTTATTTAAGATAAAAAATAATATTTACGAGAAGAGGCTCCGAGAAACTGCAAAATTAGATTTTGTCTGTCTGTAAGCTTAATCTGATACTTAAAATGGTCAAGCCAGACCAAATGAACAGAGAGAAAGCACTGAAGTAGCCAACGTAAAGTAGAGCGATCGGCTTACCTTTTTGGTCGGGAAGAGTAGCATTGGCTTTTTCTAAGGCAAGTCTGAGTTGTCTTTGCCCCAAACTATAGACCATGAGAGCAAGAGTCATGCTCATCGCCAAAGCCATGATCCGTTTCGTATTTTTGAGAAAACCACTGGAAGCAAAGAATAGAGGGTCTTTGAGAAAACGAAATCCCCGTTCCGTAGGTTGCTGCCCCTTATATTCCCGTAAGATTTCGCTTTCAGTCCATTTTTTAGAATCCAGTGAATTGGTGGCAACAATAAAGCGCCCAACTTGTTGACGATGAACAGCAATGATTACAGGGTTCTCAACTAAAGTGGCAAGAACGTGAAAAGAATGATGAGTTGGTTCAGTATTGGGGCGACCTCTTTGCGAATAATGCGGTTGAGCAAGGATTTTAGGTGCATCAAGACTGCTATTTTGAATGCGCTTAAATTAAAATACCTTTTTAACCTGCTGAATGTAGGGTGGAAGTAATGCCTGCGATCATAGAAAACAAGGGCTGGCAAGGGGGCGCAGCCCCTACAAAATCTAAATTATTGGGGTAGGGGCAACCCCCTGCCCGCTTTGCTAGCAGCAAGAGATTCATCATCAGAGTTCTATGTAACATGAGTTAATACTGGTGGTGACAGCTATATCTCAGTTCAAAGTGCAGTAAGTTAAAGTAACAGAATACTTTTTAAGCTGCTAGATGCTTTTATGAACGACAACAAAAACGATAATTTAGATGAAAATGAGTTATTTCGTTTGGGAGGGAAAACAACTAACTTTTTAATTGTGCCTGCGGAAATTCGATATCACCATATTAAAGTTGAAGAATTGGATAAGCCCGTAGCTGCGATTACCTATAATGCATCTACTTATAGTCTATTCCGCACTAGTTTTGACTGGGCTGAGGTACAGAAAATAACCAGCCGACTTTCTTCCGCCTATGTAATTACGGTTATTTCCAAAGGATGGGCAATTTGGACTTTTGAATACTGACTCACAATATCAATTCACGAAAGTGTGACCATACTTTTGTGAATTGATATTGTGAATTGATATTGTGAATTGATATAATGTGAGTATCAGATAAGCTACAAAATTTTAAAAGCCAAAACAGTGAAAGCCTCGCTTTGCGAGGCTTTTACTGTTTTATAGCAATTCACGAAAGTGGAGCAACACTTTTGTGAATTAACGGCAGTTCGATGAAAGCAGAAAATGGTAAGACTGGCTAGGCGATTCTTACCATTTTTCGCCATTTGCGTCGGGCTTCGCACGCCGCAAATGGCTATATCGAACTCACGTTGTTTTATAGCAATGTAAGTTTTGCTTAGGGCATAAAACCAAAAAGATGAGTGGCGGCGCTTTGCGCCGCCACTCATCTTTTTGGTTTTGATTTGTCCTACCTATCTCTTACGTTGCTATAGTATTAGCTCCTAAAGAGTTGCGTTCCTGCGGGACGGAACTTTATGGGGTTTGAATTTATTTACTTAGACACTGCTCGATGACACTAATAACCGATCGCGATAGGCTACTAAAGTCATAGCCACCTTCTAAACCTAATAAAATCTTGGGAGTAATCTCTAAACAAAGCTTGGTAAAAACTCCAAAATCCTCTGGCTTAAGCAAAATACTCGCCAAGGGATCATCAGCATTGGCATCAAAACCCGCGCTGATGATTAATAGATCAGGCTTAAAGTTGCGTAAGAATGGCATAATCTGCTGCTCGAATACGGGTAAATATTCAGGCATTGCCGAACCCGATCGCATGGGAATATTCAAAATATTGCTGTGAGCGCCTGTCTCATCCTTGCGCCCTGTCATCGGATAAAACGGCGCTTGGTGGGTGGACACATAGGCAATATCAGGACGATCCCAA
Organism: Pseudanabaena sp. CCNP1317; assembly: GCF_034931345.1. Lineage (NCBI taxonomy): Bacteria > Bacillati > Cyanobacteriota > Cyanophyceae > Pseudanabaenales > Pseudanabaenaceae > Pseudanabaena > Pseudanabaena sp. CCNP1317. The sequence continues at coordinate 13,904 of NZ_JAYGIF010000110.1, forward strand.
ACCGCCTCCTGTGTACCATTTCCATGATGCACATCCCAATCAAGGATGGCAACACGATCTAGATTTAAGCGATCGCAAGCTGACATCGCCGCGATCGCCGCATTACCGAAAATGCAAAAACCCATTCCTGACTGAGCGCGGGCATGATGTCCGGGGGGACGGGCTAGCACAAAGGCAGGACGACCAGACTCAAGGACTAGATCAACACCATCGAGCCAAGCACTTACAGCTAATAGCGCTACTTCATAGGTTTGGGGTGAAGCGATCGTGTCCCCATCAATATAGCCGCCACCGCGATCGGTAAGTTGCTGCAAAGCTTGAATATATTCTGGTGAATGAAAACGCCCCACCTCTTGAAGGATGTTCAGTCCTGATCTGTATCGAGAATTAAGCGAAGTCGGTTCTAGCCAAACCAATTGCGAGGCGATCGCTGAATTTTTGAGAGCATCGACTATAGCTGTAAGCCGACCCGCTTTTTCGGGATGGTAAATACCAGTGTCATGGTTCAAAAAACTCTCAGAATAAATTATCGGGAATTTATCTGTACTTTTTTGTGAAATCGAAATGGGATTTGCAAACATACGTGCTTTTGCCGATCGACAAATCGGTGAATAGTTGTTATCTCCATAGAGACTAGCGTTATACTTTTAAAATCGTGGATTTGTTTGAAATCTTTTATAGTTCCACAGCAATTTTATTTGGGTCTTTCCTGTGGTCGATCCCTTACAGCCAACTCAGCAATCAGATGTAGAGATGCTAGCCGTACCAAAAGAGCTTGCCCTTTCGCTGCAAGAGATTATTAATCTCTATCAAAACCATGACCAACAAAAAATCATCGCATCCCTAGAAAATCTGATCTCTCTAGTAAAAAGTGGGACTGATCAAGCATTCTTAAAAGATCAGTCTTTGGCAAGGGATGCAAATGATTTGGGAATAGAAAATGAGGAAGATTTTCTCAAGAGTTGGGACGATATATTTAATGTCCAAGTTTATATTGATACTGATATTTTTGGCGAATTAGATTCAAGACCACCTGCGCTAGTAGAGATAGATCATAGCAAAGACAACGAAACGATGATCCAGCACACTGATGCCACTGAAGTTTACGTTCAGGCTTGGAAAGAGCTAGCCCAAAGCATGTCTTCTTTCCCTGATGACTTGTTTACTAGGCTCTGGACAACGACAGAGATTGCCAAAATCTTGCAATGCTCTCCCAGTAGTTTAAGGCGATCGCGTAGGAGTGGACGCTTACCGATTAGGGTCAAAGACTTAATTCTAGATTGCATTTCCCATGATGGTAAACGCAGTTTATGGTTTGTGCGTCCAGCCTAATTCCCTATTTTGATAAAAATACAAGGCTCTGTCATAATAAAAAACAAGGGCAACCCCTCTAACAAATCTAAATGTCTTCTCACGGCTGTCGTCAATCTTTTCTCAAAGGCAACATATCCATTTATTGGCTGCTGCTACCGTTTGTATTGCAGCTTATCGTAATAAGGATATTGGCAAATTACTTGACTTCCCGTTATAGCGAAGTAATATCAGATCCTCTACTTAATCCTAATTCAATAACTCTGCTGTTAGGTTTACCAGTAATTGTATCAATGGGACTAGGGTATTTGATACTGCGATGGATTAACAGATCGCATTTAGGTTTGTCTGAAGTTCATGAAGATTCTTTGCAAAATAATTCTAACACTGAAGATACTAGCGAGCAGAAACAAATTGAACTTGACTTAAGAGAGAGTCAAGCCAAACTTAAAGATGCATATATTGAACAGAGTATCCTCCTTGGTGCGATGACTGATGTGGTGCTAGTCCGCAATCGAGAAGGGCGTTGTCTAAAAATAGCCAAAACCCAAAATGTGAACTTAAAAGGAACCCGTGAGGAAGTTCTCAGTAAGCCTATTCATGAAGAACTACCAGAAGAAGCGGCAAATATTATTTTACAAACTATTCAAAAAGCCTTGATCGCTCAACAAGTTGTCAGTTGTGATTACAGATTACAGATTGAGGGAAAAGAGGTATGGTTTGCCTCCAATATTTCTCCCTTATCCGAGGATACAGTTATTCAAATTTCACGGAATATCACAGAGCGCAAACTCTCGGAAATTGCCCTAGCCCAAGCAAAGGAATCCGCCGAAGCCGCAACTAAGGCTAAGAGTGATTTTCTTGCCAACATGAGTCATGAAATCCGCACGCCGATGAATGGAGTATTGGTGATGGCGCAGTTACTCTCAACGACAGAACTCACAGAAGAGCAACAGGATTTTGTACAAACAATTATCGAAAGTGGTGATGTTCTTTTAACAATTATCAACGATATTCTTGATTTCTCTAAAATTGAGTCAGGAATGCTGAAGATAGAGCAGAGAGAATATGCCTTAGCGGATGTGTTTCAATCAGTTTGTCATTTATTAAATGGTCAGGCTAAAGATAAAGGGATTAGTTTGCAATATAAGATTCATCCTGAGGTTCCTTTACATGTCATTGGTGATAGCACTCGCCTGCGTCAGATTCTTGTAAATATTGTTGGAAATGCGGTTAAATTTACCCCTCAAGGTGCTGTTTCAGTTGTAGTTAGTGGTAATCACTTATTTGCAGAAGATCAAAAAGATCAATATGAGCTTCAAGTAGCAGTTACAGATACAGGGATCGGTATTACAGGCGATCGCATTACCAATTTATTTCAAGCTTTTATGCAGGCTGATAATTCAATTAGCCGAAAATATGGTGGTACTGGTTTAGGTTTAGCGATCAGTAAGCGCTTAGCTGAGCTAATGGGAGGAACGATCTGGGTTGAAAGTTTTGGAAAAGTAGGTGGTAATCCTCCATTAAAATGGCAGACCGAGCAAGTCACTCAAGGTGCAACTTTCTATTTTGCGATTAAGGTTGAGCTTTCTCAGTGATTTTGCTAATGTCGTTGTTTGTTTTCTTTTGTTAAGATGAAATCACAATTTTTATTTTGGTCTTGTTTAGAAATTAATCAGTAATTAAATCTAGCATTGCTGCTGCCCCTAGTTATAGCTAGTTATAGCCAGCTATAGCCAGCTATTCTCATTATGAAATTGATTTTAGTGTTTTCAGCGCCTTGGGCGCTGAAAACACTAAAATCAATTTTTTGGTCGCCAATTCTGGCAACTCCAAAAATCAAACAATCAGTGGTGCTTTACAACGCCAACCCATTAATTTTGGGGTTGACATTTAACTACAGCTATACATGATTACTAGTCTCATTGCGATATAATAGGCAGGATTGCTAAAAAGCTCTCCCAGTCTACATTTTAATGTTTTTTAATACAAAGCTTCTAAAACATGGATTACAAGAAGATTTCAAGACTTTTTGAGCTTATATGCCAACAGGGCTAAATATTGGAGTTGATGAAGTTATGCAAACGCAATATTCAACTTATCGCACATTACTTGCCCCTGTTTCTGGGCATGGACTTTCTGAAGCGGAAGCTCAAGACATCTTGCGGCAAATACTTCCTCAACTAAGCGAGTTACATGCTCGCAATCAGGCACATGGGTCAATTTCTCTGGACACAGTTGCCTACGATTACGATCATATGCAGATTATCCTGCTAGATGCCAACGGGAGAAACCATCAAATTTACCTAGCCCCTGAAACCTTACAAACACAACAAGCAACACCCACAGCCGATATTTATGCGATCAGTGTAGTAATTATCGTTCTGCTCACAGGCTTTCCTCCAGAAGCACTCAAAACATCAAACAATACATGGAATTGGCAAGAACTCTGCTCAGTTAGCGATAAGTTTAAGCAAATTCTCAATTCGGCTCTCTCATCTGAACCAGCCTTTCGCTACAATGATGCAGGGCAAATGCTGCAATCTCTACAGCCAGTTATTAGCCCTTCTGAATCTACGATCACCTCTCTGGGGAATAGCGTCAATCCTTCATTGCTATCTCCTCTACTGTCAAATTTGACATCACAACCATCCTCACCAACAACCCCATTACCCACTGAGCCAAATTCTCTAGGAGCTTTAAAATCAGGAAAAAATTCCAGCAATAAAACCAAAAAGCTGAAGGTGAATTTCTCCAATACCCAAATTTATAGAAAAGTCAAGGCTGCTAACCATCAATCTAAACCCAACATCAAAGACTTAACACGATTCTTACTTATCATGCTTTTAGGTGGTGGAGTAACGGTTAGCGGTGCAGTTGGAGCTTACTTTTATATGCAGTCCAGAACGGCTAACAATGGCAATAAAAATATAGAATTTGCTAATTCCATAAATCAATCAATGGATCAAGCGATCGCAAGGATTGATGAAGAGAGAAAGTCTGATGATATAGATAAGTTAATCGCTTTAGCAAAAAATGAATATGAAACTAAAGGTAATTTGAGTGAGTCAAAAAGGATATTACAAGCTATACCGTTAAATAGTCCAATGCGCTCAAAAGCTGATCAACTCTTGGCTCAATGGGAGCTAGATCTGAAGAAAAACAACAGCCTAACTCAAAAAGTAGATGAATCAACGAAGGATGTAAAATGGCTAGCCTCGTTCAATAGTGCTAAAGGAATCTCACCGACTGCCTATTGGCAGTTACGGGGCAAGGAATTTTTAGAAGAAGCAAAGCAAAAGATAACTAACCCTCTCATACCCTCATCTCAATCTGTTGTCATTCCTCCACCAAAAGTAGAACCTCCAGAACCATATATCTCTCCTCCAGAACCATATATCTCTCCTCTAGAAACCTATACCCCTCTTCCAGAAACCTATACCCCTCCTCCAGAAGCCTATACCCCTCCTGTAGAAAGAGTCACTTCACCATTACCACCAGCACCACGTGTTGCTAGATAGAATATCTACGAAACTAAGCTTTCCCATCGAAAATTATGACCTCACACTCTTTACTGCTACGCTTGTTAACCTACGGCTTGATTTTATCAGGTTATACAATAGAATTCTTTGGGGTGTTCACCAACTCTGCTTATAGTCAAAGTCAAAAGCCGATTTGTAATATTGGCTCAACGCCTAATCATCCTGGCAATTACAAGCTACTTGGCAATATTTTTTTGAAGCAAAACCGCTTTCATGAGGCTCTCAATTGTTTTGAAATTGCATTACAAGATGAACGCGGACGTAGAGATCCAGAACTATGGAACAATCACGGTTTAGCATTAGCAGGACTCAAAAAATATGATCTAGCGATTTCTTCCTATGATCAAGCATTGCAAATCAGTCCAGGAGCGATTTTTGTTGATCGCGTCGAGCCTCGCTCCAAGGTGGAAGACTACTATCTATGGTGGTTTAATCGTGGCACAGCTTTAGTTGATCTCAATCGCTATGAAGAGGCGATCGCTTCTTTGGAAGAATCCATCAAGCTTAAGCCTAGCTCTAGCTTTGTCTGGTTTTTTAAAGGGCTAGCATTATTCAGATTAGAACGCTATGAAGAAGCCCGCGCAGCCTATCGTCGGGCAGTTCTATTCTCACACAATAATTCTTACATTGCATCTAAAGACTTACTCAGCCTTCAAGATTATGTCATTTACTATGGCGAAGCTGAAGCAAAATCAAGATTAGGAAGCTATAAAGATACGATTCAATCTTTTGAACGTGGCCAAAAAATTCGTCGTGAGAATCCTCAGATCAGGTTCTTTGGTGGCGATAGCAGTGAAAAGTTCTATGAGACTTATATTGATGGGATTCGACTACTTGATCAAGGCGAAAACCAAAAAGCATTAATCGTTTTTGAGGAATTAATTGCTCAAAATCCAAACTATACTAATGCTTGGTATGGAAAAGCCGATGCACTGACTGCCTTGGGGCTGTATTCAGATGCTATATTAGCCTATGCTCAGGTAATTGCCATTGAGCCTGATGACTATCCTTCTTGGTATAAGAAGGGCAATGTACTAAAGAAAGTCAACCGTAATGAAGAAGCACTGCAAGCCTATGACAAAGCGATAAAACTGTCGGAGGGATTCTCAGAAGTGTGGCACAATCGGGGCGTGATTTTTTACAATCAAAATAAAGATTTGGAAGCTATCAACGCCTTTTCTAATTCCCTCAAAGCCAATATCCTATGGGGAGGAATTTCCAAAATTGATACCCAATATGCCTTAGCAGCAACTCTATACCGTGCTAAGCGTTATAGCGAATCACTTTTTGTGGTTGAGAAAGTACTACAAGCACAGCCTGAATATCAAGAAGCGTTGGAACTGCGTAAGTTAATTAATAAAAACCATCGTTTGCGATCGCGTTGAACTGCTATCTCCTGCTATAGCAATGTAAGTTTTGCTTAGGACATAAAACCAAAAAGGTGAGTGGCGGCGCGAAGCGCCGCCACTCACCTTTTTGGTTTTGATTTGTCCTATCTATCTCTTGCGTTGCTATAAGTAGCTCACCGTAATTAACGTCAGTTCGACGAAAGTGAAAAATGGTATAGCCATTTTGTGTTTTGAGATTAGTTGCGCTAATCTAGATGTAGATTTGTAAAGTCACTAATCAAATATTTAGCCGAAGTGCATTACCCAATGACAACCTTAAACCTACTGAGAACTCCGAACCTATTTTCCCATTATCATCAGCCCTTAAAGGTCACAGCATTTGGTGATAGCCTTATCTATGGTTACGGTGATCCTGTTAATGGGGGGTGGGTCGAGCAACTACGGCGACAATGGATGACGACGGAACCCAGTCATGTCCTCTATAACTTAGGGGTACGTGGCGATACGGCTGCACAAGTTAATCAGCGTTTAGAGCAAGAGTTTTTATTGCGGGGAGAACTGCGAAATAAACGCCCCGACTTGATGATTCTATCCGTTGGCGTGAATGATTCTCCACGAGTTGGTAAACGGTTAGGTCGAAATATGACAGATGGCGATCGCTTTACTTTAGAAATTGTCAATTTGTTGGACAAAGCGCAGAGTCTCTGTCCAGTGATGTTCGTGGGGATGGTTCCTGTTGATGAATCGAAAATGCCTTTTTTAGGTTGTATGCATTTCAACCATGAGGATCAGTTTCGCTACAAAGAGGTCACAAAATCAGCTTGTCAAGTGCGAGATATTCCCTACTTAGATGTATTCGATCTGTGGCAAGAACGGGGAAAAGATTGGATTAAAAATCACCTATGTGAAGATGGACTACATCCTAATACCGATGGCTATAACGCTCTTTTTCAAGACATTCTCAACTGGCAATCACAGATTCAATTGGAACAACTAATATCCATATCATGAGCTTGTGAGATGGGATGTAGCACAAAGCATCCCATCAGAAGGCGACAAATTCTAGAGGAATGTCGAGAGGGTTTGATTGAGTATCGCTCTGGAGTTTTAAAGGCTCAGACTGCGGAGGAAGCGATCGCCGATCTGCGTAGTTATTTGGATAGTGCTGAGGATGCATGAAAAATCTTGTAAAATACAATTAGTTCGCTACTACCTGAAAGTATGAGTATTACTGCAACAATTTATCCTTATATTGCCGCTAGTTCTGAGATTGCGGGTGGTGTGCCAATTATTGAAGGCACGAGGGTAACGGTGCGGCGGATTGCTGGATATTATCAGATGGGGATGAATGTTGATGAAATTTTAAGTGTGCTTTCCCATTTACGCCCTTCTCAGGTACATTCGGCGCTTGCCTATTATTTCGATCATCAGGAAGAAGTTGAGAAGGATTTGGAAGAGTCTTCTAATATTGAGTATTGGAAGAGTCAAGCGTTATTTCATCCTAAAGCAGGTCGTTAAAGATGGCTAAGGTGAAGTTATTGCTAGATGAAGATGTACAGCTTGACTTGGCTTCGGCTTTACGCAAGAGGGGATATGAAGCTACTCATGTGCAAGAGTTGGGTAGAAAGGGGAGAAGCGATCGCGAACAGATTGAGTATGCAGTCGAGAAGGCTAGTTGTATGTTTACTTTCAATGTGAAGGATTTTGTTTTGCTGCACAATGACTATGTGATTTCAGAAAAGGAACATTTTGGAATTATTGTGTCGCCGCAGTTGCCGATTGGCGAAGCTTTGCGAAGGCTGTTAGCTTTGCTACAAAGAAGTTCCCATGAATCGATAAAAAATGTGTTGGAATTTCTATGAATAATATTCTGATTAAATTGCAATCTAAAAACTCCAATTTTTCCTTTTTACTTTCTACTTTTTCCTTATGAATGATGCAGAGTTATTGGCAATAATCGCACAAGCAGAACGAGAGAGCTGGAAGGCACTCGATCTGACGGGAAATGATTTGAAGGTATTGCCGCCTGAAATTGGACGGTTGCAAAAGCTAGAAATGTTGATTTTAGGATGGTATGACGATGTGGAATGGGGAAGAGGAAATCGTTTAACTGCGATTCCCCAAGAGATTTTCCAATTAACCAATCTCAAAGAACTTCATATTCCATACAACCAAATAACGGCGATACCTGACGAGATCGCCCAATTAGCAAATCTGACAGAGCTTTATCTCTCTAGCAACCAAATAACGGCGATACCTGACGCGATCGTCCAATTAGCAAATCTGACAAGACTTGACCTCGGTAGCAACAAAATAACGGCGATACCTGACGCGATCATCCAATTAGCAAATCTGACAAGACTTGACCTCGGTAGCAACAAAATAACGGCGATACCTGACGCGATCATCCAATTAGCAAATCTGACAAGGCTTGACCTCGGTATCAACCAAATAACGGTGATACCTGACGCAATCGCCCAATTAGCAAATCTGACAAGGCTTGACCTCACTAGCAACAAAATAACGGCGATACCTGACGCGATCTCCCAATTAGCAAATCTGACAGAGCTTTACCTCTGGGACAACCAAATAACGGCGATACCTGACGCGATCTCCCAATTAGCAAATCTAACAGGGCTTTACCTCCATCGCAACCAAATAACGGCGATACCTGACGCAATCTCCCAATTAGCAAATCTAACAGAGCTTTACCTCCATAGCAACCAAATAACGGCGATACCTGACGCGATCTCCCAACTCGCTAACCTCAAAGTTCTTAATCTTATATATAATCCGTTACCAATCCCACCAGAGATTTTGAATGATATTAATAACCCAGCAGCGATCATTGGGTATTGGCAAAAGCTGAAACAGGGTGAACGGAAGCCACTGAATGAAGCGAAAGTGATCTTAATCGGACATGGCGCAGTCGGCAAAACCTCACTGATGCGGCAATTGATTGATCGTAACTTCAAACCCGACGAAACCAAAACTGAAGGCATTGATATCAGACATTGGCAAATAAAAGCTCGTGAAGAAACAGTGAAGCTCAGGGTTTGGGACTTTGGCGGACAGGAAATCATGCACGCCACCCATCAGTTCTTTTTGACCGAGCGCAGCCTCTATCTCTTAGTACTCAATGCCCGCAAAGACGAAGGCAACAACGATGTCGAATATTGGCTAAAAATTATTGAGAGCTTCGGCAAAGATGCCCCCGTTCTGATTATTGCCAATAAAAGCGACGAACATCCCCTCAAACTCAACCGCCGCCATCTGCAAGAAAAATATCCTAACATTCAAGGCTTCTTTGAAACCTCCTGCAAAACAGGGCTAGGTGTTGACGATCTTCGCAAGGAAATCACCCAACAAATCGCCGCAATGGATCATGTGTTTAATGAACTACCACAGCAATGGTTTCACCTCAAGGAACAAATCGAACAGGACAACCGTGACCATATCAGCTACACCGAATATGAGCGTATTTGTAACGATCAAGAAATTAGCGATCGCCAAGAACGCCGCGACCTAATTCGACTCCTGCACCTACTGGGCATCGTTCTCAACTTCGCCGAAGATACCAGACTGCAAGACACCAGCGTTCTCAATCCCGAATGGGTCACGGGCGGCGTATATCGCATTCTCAATGACAATCTACTCAGCACCAAACATAAGGGAATGCTGAACTGGCAAGACCTCACCCGCATTCTCACACCGAAAAATAAAGGCGATCGCAATTGTTATGAAGAAAACCGCGATCGGCAATTCATCCTCGACATGATGCAAAAATTCGAGCTATGTTTTCCCCTCGATTCCAATTCTCAAAAACCCATTTACCTAATTCCCGAACTCCTTGACGAAGAAGAACCCGACACAGGCACATGGGAAAATACTCTCAACCTTGAATATCACTACAAAATTCTATTTAGCAGCGTCATTTCCCGCTTCATCGTCAAAATGCATCACTGCATTTCTAAACGAACCTACTGGCGCACAGGCGTAATCCTCGCCTTCTCCGAGAGCAATCGCGCCTACATCAAAGCCGATCTCGCCGATGCAAAAATCTTTATCCGCATTGATGGCAATCCCAACACACGCCGATCCACCCTCGCCGCCATTCGCAACAATTTTGAATCGATCCACCTCAGCATCTCGGCACTAGAAGTCGATGAGCGTGTTCCCTTGCCTGATAATCCTAAATTCAGCATCAGTTACAAACATCTACTCAAGTTAGAATCGAGAGGCGAGACAAACTATTTTCCTGAAGGAAGCGATCACGACTACAATATCCGCGAATTACTTGACGGTATTAGTAGCATCGAAGACAGGCGATCGCGAGACGAGAAAGCCGAAAGTCGAGGTAATACCTATATTTTCCACAAAGAAGTCGGACAGGTAATTGGCGGCAATACCACGACTCAAGGCAAAAATATCGGGATGCAAAATAATAACCTCAATCCGAACACAAATTCTGACGCATCACCCTCCAATAAAGCAAAAAATGAAACTAAACCCATGAAAACAATCCTCATGCTGGCGGCAAACCCTAAAAATTCAGTCTCTTTGAGACTCCAAGAAGAAGAACGCGACATCAAAGAACGATTACGCCTCGCAGGTTATGGCACAGAACCCATCAAAAGTGCCGTCGCCGTTCGCCCTAGAGACATTCAGCAATCAATCCTAGACTTCGATCCGCAAATCATCCATTTTTCAGGGCATGGCGGCAACGAAGCAGGACTAGTATTTGAAGATATCGACGGTAATCCTAAACTGATTAGCGGTGAAGCCCTAGCCGATCTATTTGAACTATTTAGCGATCGCCTTGAATGCGTAGTTCTCAACGCCTGCTACAGCGAAACACAAGCACTTGCCATATCTCAACATATCAACTACGTCATCGGTATGGATCGAAAAATTGGAGATAGAGCTGCGATCGAATTTGCCGTTGGTTTCTACACCGCCCTTGGCGCAAATAAACCCTACGATTTCGCCTTTAAGCTCGGTTGTAACGCCATTCATCTAGCAGGCATCGACGAAGCCCACACACCCCAATTGTTGAAAAAGTAGAAAAAGCAGAAAAAGTAGTAGCGATCGTCTTATGCCAAAACACAAAAGAAATAGCGCTAAACCCAAAAGATGAGTGACGGCGCGAAGCACCGCCACTCATCTTTTGGGTTTTATGTCCTAAGTATTGCCGAAGGATACTTTAAGGCTGTAGTATGGTTAGCTGGACTGAAAAAATAGGAGACTAGTACTATGAGTCGCGTATGCCAACTAACAGGCAAAAAAGCCAATAATGCCGTATCGATTTCTTTCTCACACAAGCGTCATAAGCACTTACAACACGTAAACTTACAAGACAAAAGAATTTGGTGGGAAGAAGGAAAGCGTTTTGTAAAATTACAAATTTCCACCAAAGCCATCAAAACTTTGCAAAAGAAAGGACTATCAGCATTTGCTAAGGAAGCAGGTATTGACCTTCGCAAGTTCTAACTCAAATAGGGTAGCAAGCACAAAGCGCTTGCTACCCTAAATATATTTTATGAACATTGGTATTGTTGGATTAGGACTAATCGGTGGTTCGCTAGGCTTAGATCTGCTCGCCTCAACGCAAGATCATAACCAAGCTCAAAATTATGTATGGGGTCTTAGCCGCAACCCTGAAACCTGCAAACAAGCAGAAGCGATCGCCGCCGTAAATATTGCTGACATAGATATTGAAAATATTCCCGATCGCATTCTTGCCCAAACAGATATCGTTGTCATCTGCACACCGATCGCCTCGATCCTGTCCACAATTGCATTAATTGCGCCAAAGTTACCCGCTAATGTCATCTTTACGGATGTTGGCTCGGTCAAAGCTGCAATTGTGGAACCTGCATCAAAAATCTGTCAGCAATTTAATCAGCAATTTGTGGGCAGTCATCCGATGGCTGGCACTGCCTTTCAAGGCATCTCAGCCGCCGAACGTAATCTATTTCAAAATCGTCCCTGTGTGGTTACGCCGAGTGATGATCTTGATGCAGTAGCAAAGGTGCGATCGCTATGGCAATCCGTGGGCATGAATATTCATGAATGTAGCCCCGAAGAACATGATCGCGCTGTAGCAATGATTAGCCATGCACCTGTAATGATTAGCGCAAGCTTAATTGCATCCTGTCAGCAAGAAGACGATGATCGCGTTTTAAAATTAGCGCAAAATTTAGCAAGTTCAGGCTTCCGTGATACTAGTCGCGTAGGTGGCGGCAATCCTGAACTGGGTCGTCTGATGGCAGAATACAATCAATCAGCAGTATTGCGATCGCTGCAAAATTATCAGCAATCTTTGCAAGCAGTGATTGGTTTAATTGAGAATAAACAATGGGAAGAACTAGAAGCTTTTTTGGCAAACACTCAGCGCGATCGCCCATTTTATATAGACTGATCTATCTGTTGTAGGATTTTCGCTAAAAGGACAAACTTTGAAATAGATCCGCTACAGGAAAAGTAAACCCATTAATAACATCCTCGCCATCTAGAAAATCGCCTCGTTTCAGAAGGCGATCGGGTTCTTGTGCGGAACGATAGACCAGCACATAATGTTGGATTGGATTGACAACCCAAACTAACCGAGTTCCATTCTCAAAATATTCTAAGATTTTGGTGTTGATTTCTTCAACCGTATTAGCAGGGGATAGGATTTCGATCGCCAAATCTGGCGCACCTTCTAAAAAGCTAGTAGGAAGTTCTGAAATTCCTTGTAAGCGCTCTTTGGTAAAGAAAGAAATATCGGGAGAGCGTTTATTGCCATTTTTCATTTTAAAAGCAGTACTCGAATCAAATAATACTCCTAGCTTTTGAGATGAGACAACCGCAAACAAAGCCGAACTCAAAACAATGGAGATATATCCATGCAATGCTCCTGAATTACCCATTACAACTAGTTCTCCGTCCACAATTTCATAATGACATGCATCATCTGGAAGAGACATAAAAGCCGCATCTGTCCAGACTTTTTTGTTTGATGTGCTTGCTGCCTCTATAACTGAAGTAGACATATATGTTGCTCCTTTTCGTTATTGATTTTGGGTTAGTAGAGCATTGCAAGAGCTTAATGACTTTTTAAAGATTTGAGTAGACCACCACAGGCATCAAACAACAGATCGATTACGTAATTAAATCCATCTGCACCGCCATAGTAAGGATCGGGAACTTCTTTATCAGTGGAGGTTTCGCAGTAGTCACACATCATCTTTACCTTGTCGGCAAATTTCCCTTGTGGATCGAGTGCGAGAATATTGCGATAGTTGTCCTTATCCATCGCCAGAATTAAATCAAATTCTCGCAAATCCATCGCCTGAAATTGTCTAGCTGAACCAACAAAATCTAAGCCGCGTTCTTTGGCTGCTGCTCGCATACGACGATCAGGTAATGCGCCCACATGCCAACCGCCTGTCCCAGCCGAATCACAAATAAATTGATCGCCTAGTCCTTCCTGCTCAATCAAATGATTCATAATATTTTCCGCAGCAGGCGATCGGCAAATATTTCCAAGGCAAACAAATAAAAGTTTTTTAGTCATATTTTATATTTCATAACTCTGCATTTATGTGTGGGTCGGCTTTGCCGACCCACACATAAATGCGTTTCAGATTTCTAAAGATGCTGCAAAGCAGCACTTTACAGAAAGAAGTTAAGCACAAAGCACTAAAATTTTCTCGACAACTTTAGGCGTAACATCCTGATTTTCGCCTAAAGCGACAAAACCACGTTTCTCAAAGCGATCGATGATTTTGGGAATTACATCTAACCCTACACCATAGTCTGAGAGATGGGTAGGAACGCCGACAGACTCAAAAAATTCGCGAGTTTTAGCGATCGCCTGATCGATACGTGAGTCTTCTGTCCCATCGACCAGACCCCAAACGCGATCGGCATATTGTAAGAGCTTTAGCCGCTTGCGATCGCGTCTAACAGTTAATGTATTAGGCAAGACGATCGCCAAAGTTTGGGCATGATCGATACCATGTAGAGCCGTTAACTCATGTCCGATCATGTGTGTAGCCCAGTCTTGAGGTACACCCACACCAATCAGTCCATTTAGCGCCATCGTCGCACACCACATCACATTTGCCCGTGCTTCGTAATTATGGAGATCTGCCAAGACCTTGGGACCTTCTTCAATCAAGGTTTTGAGGATAGACTCCGCCATTCGATCTTGCAATGGTGCATTGGCAGGATAGGTCAAATACTGTTCCATGACATGAACATAGGCATCAACAATTCCATTGCTGACCTGACGAATAGGCAAAGAGTAAGTCGTTTCAGGATCTAGCACTGAGAATTTGGGGAATACCAATGGGCTAGCAAAGAAGAGTTTCTCTTGAGTTTCCCACTTAGTTACCACAGAAGCAGTATTCATCTCAGAACCTGTGGCAGGTAAAGTCAATACTGCACCAAAGGGAATCGCCGCCTTTACGGGAGCTTGTTTGGCACAAATATCCCAAGGATCGCCATCAAAGGGAACTGCTGCGGCAATAAATTTTGTACCATCCACGACGGAGCCACCGCCAACCGCTAGCAAGAAATCAATCCCTTCAGCGCGAATCAGATCCACCGCTTTGAGTAGAGTTTCTAGATGCGGATTAGCTTCAATCCCACCAAATTCCAGAAAGTTACGACCTGCTAGGGCAGCTTTTACCTGCTCGTAAACTCCATTGCTTTTGATGCTGCCACCGCCATAGGTGATGAGGATTTTTGCATCAGAGGGGATTTCTGCGCCAATATTCGCAATTTGACCTTTGCCAAATAAAATCTTGACTGGATTGTAAAAAGCAAAATTTTCCATGACTAACTCAAAAACATTAAAGTTGATGCAAAGCATCAACTTTAATATAGCTAAAACGCTAGATCTTCTGATCGTGAGCCAGAGTAGATCATACCTTTGCTAAAGTTAACGCTTAGGGGTTCACCGTCACGAATGAAGCCTGTCGCATTTTGTACGCCAATTAAAATTGGGATACCCAACCTGCGACCAATCACCACCGCATGGGAGTCAAGGCTGGATTCTTCGGTAATTACTGCCGAGGCTTTGCGAATTACTTCGATATAGTCGGCATCGGTGCGATCGATCACCAGAATTTCGCCTTCGTTAAAGTCGCGGACATCAAGGTGATGGAAAGCAACTCTAGCCCGACCGTGAACTATGCCAGAACCGATGCTTAAACCTTTACCAACGACTGAAGAGACAAATTCGACTTTGATCAAATCGGTAGAACCTGCCACATCTTGCAGAGTACCTGCGGACATAACCACCAAGTCCCCAGCAGAGAGCAATTTCATCTCTTGAGCAAGATTAAGCGCCGCTTCAAAATTTTGTCTTGCTGATGGCAAGGATATTAAGACCATCGGCTGTACTCCCCAAACCATTTGCAAACGTCTTGCTACTTGGACATTGGGCGTAACTGCCAAAATCGGAATTGGTGGACGGAATTTGCTGACGTTACGAGCGGTAGAGCCTGTTTTGGTGAGGGTAACGATCGCCGCCGCATTTAGTTGAATCGCAATTCTACCCACTGCTTGGCTGATGGCATTAGGCACAGCGCGTCCCATGCTTTCAAGGGGCTGCATTTTTAGATCCTGTTCTCTTTCGATGCGAACTGCGATTCTTGCCATAGTTTCCACAGCCAAGATCGGATATTTACCCACCGCAGTTTCGTTAGAGAGCATCACCGCATCCGTACCATCGATGATTGCGTTGGCTACGTCAGAAATTTCCGCACGGGTTGCGCGAGGATTGCTAACCATGCTATCGAGCATTTGCGTCGCTGTAATTACGGGAATGCCGAGGCGATTGGCGGTTTTGATTAATTGTTTTTGGGCGATCGGTACATCTTCCGCAGGAATTTCTACGCCAAGATCACCACGCGCTACCATTACGCCATCGCAAACCGAGAGAATCGCTTCCATGTTGGCGATCGCTTCGTGCTTCTCGATTTTGGCTACAACACTAGCCTTACGACCTGAAGCAGCAATTAGATCTTTAACTTCCAGCACATCTTCAGGAGTACAGACAAAGCTAAGTGCTACCCAATCCACACCTTCAGACAATCCAAAGCGTAAATCCTCGCGATCTTTATCGGTCATCGCACTGACTAATAAATGCACGTTCGGAAAATTTACCCCTTTATTGTTAGAGAGCGTGCCACCAATGACTACGCGGCAATAAAGATCGCCTAATTCCACATTCACTGCTTCGACGACCATCTCCACTTTGCCGTCATCCAGCATGATTACTGCGCCGATTGGCACTTCCTCAGCAAGGGTGTCATAGGTAATGCAACTAATTTCCGAGTTACCGTCAACTTGGCGGCTGGTGAGCGTAAACTTGTCACCTTTATTTAAGGTAATTGGACCTTCTTTAAATACACCAAGGCGAATTTTAGGACCTTGCAAGTCTTGCAAAATGCCTACAGGTTGATTGAGTTCACTGGACACTTGGCGAATATTGCAAATGCTGCGATGGTGATCCGCATGAGTGCCGTGGGAAAAGTTGAGGCGAAAAGTACTTGCGCCTGCTTCAATAAGCTGGCGAATCATATCGGGGCTACTAGTCGCGGGTCCAATAGTAGCAACAATTTTTGTGCGACGAAAAGTTTCTCTAACGGTCATGGATTGTCAGCTAACGGCGAACCTCAAACATACCAGAATCTCATGACAATTCTCCAAGTTGTCATTACTCTTTGGGGCATCAAGTACTTAACTACGCTCAGCACCAAAAAATAGGAGACATGCTTCGTATATCTCCTATTTTTTGGTTTTTATTGTGTCAAAATGTTAAGCGTGAGAGTAATTTTTGACCCAAACCAAATTTCTCGTCCCACTGCGATCGCCCTCGGTAACTTTGATGGCGTACATGTGGGACATCGGCATGTGATTGTGCCTATTTTGCCGACATCTTTGCGCGATCGCTACCCAAATTTAACGAGTACCGTCGTTTCTTTTTCGCCGCATCCCCAAGAATTTTTTAATCAAAAACAGCGATCGCTACTTGCCCCCTTTGATGAGAAAGTAGCTTTGCTCAAGTCTCTTGGTGTGGAGCAATTGGTTTTGCTGCCTTTTGATGCGGATCTTGCCAAGCTAACTGCTGCCGAATTTATCCAGAAAATTTTAATTGACTCCCTCCAAGTCGAATTAATCAGCGTCGGCTTTGATTTTCACTTCGGGCAGAAACGACAAGGTAATATCACTGATTTACAAAATATTTGGGGCGATCGCCTTACGGTGATTGCAGAGCAGACGATGAGATTCGGAGAGGGAGAGCAGCCTCCTGTAAGAATCAGTAGCTCGAATATTCGCACAGCCCTAGCCCAAGGTGAAATTGATTTAGCTAATTCGCTGCTCGGTCGTCCTTATAACCTAGTAGGTAGGGTTATCCAAGGTAAGCAATTGGGGCGGACGATAGGCTTCCCCACCGCAAATTTAGAACTGCCTACACAAAAGTGTTTGCCGCGTGATGGGGTGTATGCAGTTCAAGCAACAGTCAATCATCCTGATGTAGAAACACAGTCACAAATATTAGGGGTGATGAATATTGGATTGCGTCCAACTGTAGATGGCGATCAGCGATCGGTTGAGGTGCATTTATTTAATTGGCAGGGTGATCTTTATGACCAGATGCTTAATGTAAATCTCATCAAATTTATTCGACCTGAGAGAAAGTTTGATTCACTAGATGCGCTCAAAGCTCAAATTCAGTCTGATTGTCAAACAGCACTAAACTATCTTCTCCCCTATCGTCAACAGATGGTCGGGGCTTTTCCTCGTAACTTATATGACAATGTAATACCAAGTTAAGAAATGGCGTAGCCATTTCTTAACTTGGTATTACATTGCTGGGTTGGGACTTTACAGAAATTGCCGATCAAACGAGCCACAAGAAAAAATTGAAAGATTTGCTTTGCAACGCTTTCAATTTTTTTCTTGGTTTGAATTTGAGCGCAAAGCGTTGTAATTCACAAAAGTGTTGCTACACTTTCGTGAATTGGGATAACTGATGTTACGTGGAACTCAGATGATGAATCTCTTGCTGCAAGCATGACAGGGCTGGCACGGGGGCGCAGCCCCTACCTCAATAATTTAGATTTTGTAGGGGCTGCGCCCCCGTGCCAGCCCTAGACTTAGATGATTGCAGGAATTCCATCCACGTAACATCAGGGGATAAGAGAACACTAGACAAAAGTGGCGGCGCATTGCGCCGCCACTTTTGTCTAGGTAGAGGATGGCATGATTGTCTTTGCCAATTCTTCAACTCCTCTACGTTGATACAGATTGATTTGTCTGCGATTTGAGAACCTTGATTTGATTGTCGAGTCTGTCAAAAGCTCTTCAACTTGATAAAGAGGAAGCTGTAAAATTATGGCAATGTCTTCTCCAGAAAGCCATTGTTGACCAAATAGATTCAAGATTTCTTCATCTTTAGCACTGAGTAGTTCGTTTAGTAGCTTCTCTAACAGCAACCAACAGGCGATCGCATCCGATTCGGCTCGATGGGACTTACCGACATCAAAGTTGTAGTGTTTGACTAACTTAGGTAGCGATCGCGATGGTAAATGTGGTAGTAGCAGCCTCGATAGCTTGACGGTGCAAAGTTGCTTAGGAGCAATAAATTCAATTCCAAGCCTTTGATATTCAGCTTTAAGAAAAGAGTAGTCAAACCCAATATTGTGGGCAGTCAGAATCCCTGTTTGCAGCATGGGCAAATATCTGGGCAAAATCTGATCGCTGCCATCAACATCAGTAACCATGTCCTGTGAGATACCCGTAAATCTAACGATTTGTTCAGGTATGGGGATATGAGGATTAATTAGGTCGGTAAGTATTTGTTGAATTCCATCTTTGAGCGTGGCTTGAAGAACTGAAATTTCGATAATCCGATCGCGATCGCCTTTTCCTCCTGTTGTTTCTAGGTCAACTACTGTAAACACCTCTGTACTAAGCTGGCGATAGTAGGTGAGTAATTCCGTAGAGAGATTGGCGTTAATTTTCATTGATTCTAATTAGTTAAACGGCTAATGCGTCAGTCCTAAAGCTGCATAGTACGTGAAAATACAAAACCTTGCTTATCAGGATAGGGATATTCGCCCCAAGATTGGATCTGCTCATAGGTGTTGCGTCCCATGATTAGGCGATCGCAGGTCGCATAAAAATCCTCATACTCGTAGTCCTGATCTGTAAATAGCCAGTCCACCGCTCCAGAACTACGCGCAACATAGCCATCTAAACTTGAGGCAATATACAAAATCAATTGTCCCATAGCAGAAAATCTAATCGTTTTCGGTAAACCAGCGATCTTTCGATCCCCATTAAATGATATTTTGAGAAGCGGTTAGCTTTATATGTGAGTGCAAAAAAGTTAAACTCTTAGAGTTTGATCCTATTGATATGTTGCATCTTCTTGCATCTATCTTCTTGCACGTCATTTCATTGCAAATTTTTTAGATTCTGAGTTAAGAGGCTGGAGTAAACAGCAAGCATGGTAACAACCGCAGAGAAAGTATCAGTCGGGCGCATCACCAAGATCATCGGTCCTGTGGTCGATGCCGAATTCCCCAGTGGCAAAATCCCCGAAATTTATAACGCCGTAGTCGTAACTGGACGTAACTCCGCAGGACAAGACATCAACGTCACCTGTGAAGTACAACAATTATTAGGCGATAACCAAGTTCGTGCAGTTGCAATGAGTACCACTGACGGCATCGTTAGAGGTATGGATGTAACCGATACAGGCGCACCGATTAGTGTTCCTGTTGGTCCTAACACCCTTGGTCGTATCTTCAACGTATTAGGCGAACCTATTGATGAATTAGGTCCTGTTACCACCGAAGAAAAATTCCCAATTCACCGTCCATCCCCTGCATTTACATCACTCGAAACCAAACCTAGCACTTTTGAAACGGGCATTAAGGTAATTGACCTTCTCGCACCCTATCGACGTGGTGGCAAAATTGGACTATTCGGTGGTGCTGGTGTAGGCAAAACCGTATTAATTCAAGAATTAATTAACAACATCGCCAAAAAGCACTCTGGTGTGTCGGTGTTTGGTGGTGTAGGCGAACGTACCCGCGAAGGTAATGACCTCTACAACGAAATGAAAGAATCGGGCGTACTTCAGTACCTCGCTCTTGTTTACGGTCAAATGAATGAGCCACCTGGAGCGCGTATGCGTGTTGGCTTAACCGCGTTGACCATGGCTGAATATTTCCGTGATGTCTCCAAGCAAGACGTATTGTTGTTCATCGACAATATTTTCCGCTTCACTCAAGCTGGTTCGGAAGTATCCGCGCTACTTGGTCGGATGCCATCGGCTGTAGGTTATCAACCTACTCTTGCCACCGACATGGGTGCTTTGCAAGAGCGCATTACCTCAACCACCGAAGGTTCCATCACCTCTGTACAAGCGGTGTATGTACCTGCGGATGACTTGACTGACCCAGCTCCTGCAACCACCTTTGCTCACTTGGATGCAACCACCGTGTTGTCTCGTGGCTTGGCTTCTAAGGGTATTTATCCTGCGGTTGACCCCCTCGATTCTTCCTCGACTATGTTGCAACCAGGTGTAGTTAGCGATGAGCACTACCGCGTAGCTCGTGGCGTACAAGCTATTCTTCAGCGCTACAAAGAACTGCAAGATATCATCGCCATCTTGGGCTTGGATGAACTATCTGAAGATGACAAGTTGGCTGTAGCCCGCGCCCGTAAGATTGAGCGTTTCTTGTCTCAGCCCTTCTTCGTTGCCGAAGTATTTACTGGCTCTCCTGGTAAGTATGTCACCCTCGAAGAAAGCATCAGTGGTTTCGATCGCATCCTTAAGGGTGAACTTGATGATCTTCCTGAGCAAGCTTTCTACCTCGTTGGCAACATCGAAGAAGCGATCGCTAAGGCAGAAAAGCTCAAGGCTGGTAACTAGGTGTTTTGGCTATTAGCGCTTAGCTGTTAGCTGTTAGCTTTTGAAAAGCTAAACGCTAATAGCTAACAGCTAATAGCCCAGAAGCTAATAGCTAAAAAAATAACCAACAATTTTAAAAATGACCCTAACTGTAAAAGTAATTTCCCCAGATACAACAATTCTGGATACTGCCGCAGAGGAAGTGATTTTACCTAGTTCCACAGGGCAATTGGGTATTTTGACCGATCACGCCCCTCTGATTTCGGCTCTCGAAACAGGCGTGCTACGTTTTCGCAAGGATAAAGCTTGGGCTGCGATCGCTCTTACGGGCGGTTTTGCTGAAGTCGAAGAAAACGAAGTAACTGTTTTGGTACGTAGTGGCGAATTAGGCAGCACGATCAATGCTGAAGAAGCACGCAAAAAACTTGAAGATGCGGAGCAAGCTTTGGCTGGTATTAAGGCTGAAGATAAGCAAGGCAAGATTCAAGCTGAGCAAAATTTGCGGATGGCTCGCGCTAGATTGCAAGCAACTACTCCAATCTAGTAAAAATTTTCGCTTGACGAAAATCTTTATCGAATCAAAAAAGCGATCGCCACAGGCGATCGCTTTTTTTGTTATTTGTTTGAGATTCCCAGAATCAAAAAAAAGAAATATCATTGGCTATGTTGCCATAATCAAAAGCATGACTAAACTACTGGAAAAAGCCTTTCAAGAAGCCCAAAAGCTCTCAAATAATCTTCAAGATGAAATTGCGCGGCAATTGCTGGAAGATATTCAGAATGAGTTAAATTGGCAAAAAACTTTATCTAATCCAGATATTGATCTAGGTATATTTCAACAAATGGCTCAAGCAGCTATACAGGATGATGATAGGGGTGAAACTGAATCAAAGGGTTTTGGTCAGGAATAATGAGATCCTCTAGAACCAAAGACTTTACAAAATTATTTATAAAGTTACCTCAACACATCAAAGAAACTGCCAAGAAAAACTACGAACTCTGGAAAGACAATCCCTCTCATCCGAGCCTAGAGTTTAAGGAGATTATCCATAATCAAAATATTTGGTCTATTAGAGTAGGTATTGGCTGGAGGGCTTTAGGCATAATCAAACCACAAGAAGAAAAGATCGTATGGTTTTGGATAGGTTCACACGCTGAATATGACAACATCTTAAAAAAGAAATGATAGTTAATGGTGTAAGGCAGAGCAAAGCTCTCCCTCACGCTATTTGAATTATTCAATCGGTGTAGCCAAAATCTTTTTGAGGGCAATTAAGCCTTTTTTGAGTTGTCGTGACACAGTAACAGCACTAATGCCCAGAGTCTCAGCAACTTCACGATGGGTAAACTCTTTCAAAAATACAAACTCCACCACTTCACGGGTGCGATCTTCTAGGAGATCGAGGGCTTGCTGGAGGCGAATATTATCTTCTTGGGCAAGCTGAAAACTTTGGTATTTGTGATCGGTCACCAGATCGCCTATCGATGTGGAGTTATCTTCGCTTTGATCGATGGGTGTATCTAGACTAATCGGCGATCGGTTTTGACAGGCAAGTTTAATGTCATACCACTCACTAACAGTAATGCCTAGCTCATTCGCTATCTCTTGACTTGATGGTTCCCGACCAGTCTCCGTCCGCCTATTACGAATAATTTTGCAGCCTTGGTTATAGGTGGCTAGCCACGCACGCGGCATTCTCACCGTTGGGCTTTTGTCACGTAAATAATGCTGGATTTCACCCTTGATATATGGCACGGCAAAGGAGCTAAAAGCGTTACCTTTACTCACATCAAATCTCTCGATCGCATTAATTAAACCAATTGAGCCGACCTGCATGAGGTCTTCAAAACTTTCTTGGCATTGATTTTTCCAGTGATAGGCTTCACGACGCACTAACCCAATATTTAAATTTACGAGTTTATTCCGTAGCTTGATGGTGGGATTAGCTCGATAGGCTTGCAAAATTTCCAGACTTTCTTGTTTGCGGGTGATGGTAGTTTGCGGATCAGATTCTTCAGCTTCGTGAGGTTCATTACGATTGTCAAGATATTGTCTTTGCAAAAAATTCTCTAGGTGCTGGTGAATATGAGATCGCGCAAATTCAGAAAAATTGGGATTGGTCTCAGGATTAAATTGGAGTAGGGCTTTTTTTAATCCTTGTTTACCAACTTCGAGTAATTCTCGATCGCTGGATCTGCGTTCCCCAACCCGACGATTTGAGACTCTACGCTCGTTTATGTTTGGTCGATCGCTAGATCGGCGATCGCCAATGTTTCTTTGATTAATTAATGAGATAGGTAAAGCCGCGATTGTTTCACGAATTAATCCCATGTGAATTTCAATAAGCTGTTGCTGCAAAGTATCAGAGGGAGAAATCCTATATCCTCTTAAAAGTGTGAATATATTTTCTTTAGTTAAACTACTTTCATCTAATGGCATAAGACAAACATCCTCAATGATGCCAGCAGCCAGAAAATATGCCCAATACAATAAAGGAGAACAAGGAGAACTTTGCATACATGTGCTTGATACCAATAGCTGTCAATGGCACATAGAGTTTCGTTGTCTTAGCTTGACCCAAAGCCTTGCAAGGCTTAACTAAAACCAAATGAAAATCATAGGATCTATGTCTGCATGTTCAATGTCTTTAATTGTCTGAGACAACTACAGAATTTTCATGTTATTCATAGTCCATAGATTATACCTTTAACAATGATTTAGTGCCATGATGGAAATTATGATTAGACTAACATAATCATTACTGCATCTCCCATTGGTACATAGGTTTGGTTGATATGCATTACTGCTAGGGCATTTGAACCGATCGCACTGATCAAATTTCCAGAACTATAATTCTGCACAGGTTGAAAAATAGGCTGTCCTTTTTGATAGCTTAAATCTCCCCATAAGTAGGTTTCGCGCCGCCCTTGTGAGTGTAAATCCTTCATTGTGACGGCTTTGATAAATTGTGGATACCAGTAAGTTTGATTACTTCCATTTAATTTAGCGATCGCACCACGAATAAATCGCCAAAAGCTAGTCATGGCTGACATGGGATTTCCGGGAATTCCGAAGTAAAGAACTTTATCCTCACTTTTATTCACATTAAGAGATGGAGAAATGGATGCGACGGTAAGCGGTTTCCCTGGTTTAATCGCCACTGATTGCACATAAATATCCGCTCCCATTTTTCCTAGGATTTGATCCACATAATCGTAATCACCGACAGAAACGCCGCCCGTAGAGATCACGATATCGGCTGAGGCGATCGCCTGTTGCATGATCTTTCGCAATTCAGATGGATCGTCCCCTACCGATCCAAAGGGCATAGCGATCGCCCCTACTTGATGAATTAATGCTGATAATGCATAGAGATTGGAATCAATAATTTGACCCACTTGAAGCGGCTGTGAACTGTCAAGGCTCAGCAATTCGTTGCCTGTGGAAATAATTGCTATTTTCGGTTGACGGTATACTTTTACCGTTTGACATCTTGCGGAAGCTAAAGCACCGACTTCTGTTGCGCTTAATTTGGTTCCTGCTTTGACTAGAGTTGTCCCAGCCTGAATAAATTCACCCTTGCGGCGGACATATTCACCTTGGATTGGCTTGACCTTAAGCTGTAAAAAATTATCAGTGCGTTCAGTATCTTCCTGCATGATTACCGTATCTGCACCATGCGGCAACATTCCACCCGTAAATATGCGGATACATTCACCTTGTCTTAAGGATTTAGCGATCGCTGTCCCTGCGGGAATTTCCTCAGAGGCGATCACGAGTTTTAGTTCAGGCAAATCGGCTAAGTCTGCATAACGCAAAGCATAGCCATCCATTGCTGAGTTGTCCCAATGGGGAAAGTCCATAGTGCTGTTAATGTCCTCAGCAAGAATTCGAGCGATCGCTTGCGACAAGGGCAAAATTTCACTATCGATTTCAGGATCGAAAGGTTTGACTAAATCTAAAATTATTTTTTCGGTTTCAGCGACGGACAGCATAACTACATTAAAGATAGAGGGCAGCGCGTAGCACTGCCCTCTACTATAGAATTTATTTATGCGTATAGATATTGTCACTCTCTTTCCTGAATTTTTCACTTCGCCATTGCAGACAAGTTTGCTCGGTAAGGCGATCGCCAATCAAATTGCGGAAGTACATCTCACCAATCCGAGAGATTTCACCACCGACAAGCATCATCGTGTCGATGATGAACCCTACGGCGGCGGCGTGGGCATGTTGATGAAGCCTGACCCCATCTTTGCGGCGGTGGAGTCACTACCTAGTTTACCGAAGCGAGAAATTATTTACTTGACTCCGCAAGGGGAGCCAATGAAACAGGAGATGTTTAAGGCACTAGCCAATTACGATCAACTAGTTCTCATTTGTGGCAGCTATGAAGGTGTCGATGAGCGCGTATGTGAACACTTAGTAACTCGCGAAGTTTCTCTCGGTGATTTTGTGTTGACCTGTGGTGAGATTCCTGCGCTGGCGTTGATTAATGGAGTTGTGCGGTTGCGTCCGGGGACAGTTGGGAAAGAAGACTCACTCAAGTTTGAGAGTTTTGAAGATGGATTGTTAGATTATCCACAATATACCAGACCACCCGTATTTCGTGGTTGGGAAGTTCCTGAAGTTTTGCGATCGGGCAACCATAAATTAATTGCGGAATGGAGAAAGGAACAACAAATTTTGAGAACTAAACAACGTCGTCCAGATTTATTGTGTTGACAATCCACTGCTATGCAGCCTCTGGGGTAATAAGTAGCTCACCATAAACCCTAAAACCAGAAGCTGTCCCGCCCGCGTAGCGGGCGGGACAGCTTTCTAGATTTTTAGTTTGCATACAGCGCTTTGCGACTTACCAATTCACAAAAGTGTGGACACACTTTTGTGAATTGGTATAAAAACTTCTCAAACACGCTCTAACAATGTTTGAATCATTTTAGCTAAATTCTTTAACTTAAATGGCTTAGCTAAATAATCACTGGCTCCAGCTTCTAGAAATCTTTCGCGATCGCCAGCCATTGCTAAAGCCGTCAGCGCAATAATTGGAATATCAACCAGATTTGGATCGAGACGGATCTGCCGAGTTGCTTCTAAACCGTCCATGACTGGCATTTGAATATCCATCAAAATCAGATCAGGTTTATGGGCTTTAGTAAGTGCGATCGCTTCTTTACCATCTTTTGCTAAAAGAAATCGATAACTCTTAGCTTTAAGGTAACTCGAAACCGTCATAGAATTGACTTCATCATCGTCTACGATCAATATCAGAAAATCTTGTCTGATATCTGTATAGGTGGTTGAGAGTTCAGTTTCTAAGGGCTTAACTGGTCGATTGCCTGAGCCTATTTTAGTTTGAGGGTTTGGGAGAGGCAGACAAGGTAGCAGGATTGAGAAGCAACTGCCTACGCCCAGTTCGCTAGTTAAATCTACATAGCCACCATGAAGCTCGACAATGCGCTTTACCAATGCTAGCCCCAATCCCGTTCCTTCAAATTGCCGATTTAAGGCGCTATCGATTTGAATAAAGGGCTGAAATAGTTTCTGAATATTCTCTGGCGCGATACCTATACCTGTATCGCTTATAGAAATCTGTAGATAGTCTTGTGTTGTATCTGTTTTATCTAGGACAGAAGGCTGTGTGACTTCTAAGGTGACATAACCGCCACCAGTCGGCGTAAATTTAACTGCATTATTGAGAAGATTAATTAATGCTTGACGAATACGTCGTTCATCTATTAGCAGGTTAGGGAGGTTAGGGGCAAATTTGACTGCTAATTGAATTTGTTTTTTTAAGGCTTGCTGCTGCACAAATTCTAAACTTGATTGAGCTATCGGAGAGATTGAAGCGATCGCAAAATCTAGCTCGATCTGTCCAGATTCAATTTTTGCTAAGTCCAAAATGTCGTTAATTAATTCGAGAAGATGGTTCCCGCTCCTTTCGACAGTTTGTAATGCGTCAAGTTGGCGATCATTGACTGCACCAAATATGTTGACTTGCAATAATTCCGTCATTCCTAAAATGGCATTGAGGGGAGTACGCAGTTCGTGACTCATATTTGCCAAAAAACTGTCCTTTAGTCGATGGGAATCAATTAGTTGAGTATTGGTTAGTTGCAATTGCTGCACAAGATTTTCTTGGCGTTCCATCATACTGAAGAAGGCTGTCGATAAGCGACTAATTTCATCATTGGAGCTAATTTGCTCATTGCTTTCTGTGCCTTTTACTTCGCAAGCCTCTAAAATTGGCTGCAATCGACGGTTTAGATAACGGATAAATAGCACCACAACAAAAGCCATGACGATCGCTGCCGCCAGAGTTGCACTGATGGATAGCAATAGGGCAGGATTGACAACCGTACCATAGGGGATAGATTGCAACATCACCCATTGACTACTTGGCACTCTCTCATAAACCCAAAAACTTTGAGTCGCATCTGACTCGATAATTCCTTGAGATTTCCCTTGAGCTAATTCAGATTGGACATCATTCCACATAATTTTATATGAGGACATTGATGCAATGTTTTCTAAATGAATTGCTCTGTTAGGTTCAGGTTCATAACTTAAAATCATTCCCTCTTGAGTCACAAACACTGAATATCCATCATCCTTGGAGTGACTTTTCTCATTAGAGTGACTTTTCTCATTAAGATTAAGATCTCTAATGTTAATATCACCATTCACAATTCCAATTAAATTGCCGTTGCGATCGCGGATGGGTCCCGCAAATGTCACCAATGGAACTGGATAAACTTCATTGATATATGGCTTTGACCAAAAGAACTTGTTCTCCTTGATTGCATCGGTATAATATTGCAATTCAGGATATTTATCGACTTGCCAAAGTTCTACTAAACTATAATTGGCATCTTCAGGCAGTTTAACACCTCGATTTGGTTGCGTCTCTTCGATATAAGGTCCAAACCACTGGCGATCTACTAAGCCATTTGGAGTTTGCATTATGCCAAAGCCAGTAATTAGCTTGGGGCGAACGGACATAAATGAAAGAACCATTTGGTCGTATACAGATGGCGATCGCACTCCGTTATTTTGTAAATTGATAGTTGCTACGACTAAACTTTGTAAAAAAATCTCACTGTTACGCAACTCAGCATCTACCTCTTTAACCTTGAGATCTGCGTCTGTCGTTAGATGGTATAGCTTGTCAGCTTTCACACTAAAATAAATTAGAGTCCCTAATCCAGCTAATCCGATAGTAACAGGTATCATTATTGATAAAAATAATCTTGTACCAATAGAAGAAAGCCCAAGGCCTCCTAGTTTGAGTGAATTGATAGACTTTATTTTAGATAAACTTTTTCTCATATATATCAAAGCTAGAAATATTAAGGTTAGAAAGAAACCAAAAAATTACACATTTTTCTTTGCGTTTAAAATTTGTTGAATACTAGTAGCCAATTGCTTAAGCTTTAAGGGCTTTTGTAGATATTCATTTGCTCCAGCATCCAGACATCTTTCGCGATCGCCAGCCATTGCTAAAGCCGTCAGCGCAATAATTGGAATATCAACCAGATTTGGATCGAGGCGAATTTGCTTGATTGCTTCTAGCCCATCCAAGACGGGCATTTGAATATCCATCAAAATCAAGTCAGGATGCTCAGCTTTGGCGATCGTGATCGCCTGTTGTCCATCTGTAGCAAATACAAAGCGATAGCCCTTAGCTTCGAGGTAACTGGTAAAGGTCGCAACGTTAGACTTGTTATCTTCAGCTAGCAAAATTAAGGGCGAAGTTGGGATCTTAGTTGGGTTTGGCTCTATATGAGTCTGTCCAGATAAGACATACTCAGTTTGCTCTTCGAGATCAAGAGAGTTGTTACGAAGAGGAAGCTTGAGCCCAAAGCAACTCCCAACTCCTACTTCGCTAGTCAGTTCTACGCTGCCTCCATGAAGTTCGACAAGCTTCCTGACCAAAGCCAATCCCAATCCTGTACCAGTATATTGACGATTCAACGCGCTTTCAATTTGGATAAAGGGCTGAAATAGTTTTTGGATATTCTTGGCTGAGATACCTATCCCCGTATCAATCACGGCTATCCTTAGTTGATTTGGAGTCGTGAGATTGGTCGTACTTGTATTAGATGGAACTATGGATGCTTCTAAGGTGATCGTTCCACCCTCCATTGTAAATTTAACCGCATTATTTAGTAGATTGATTAATACTTGTCGAATCCGTCTCTCATCTAACATTACTTCTGGCAAATACTTCGGTACTTTATTTATTAGTTGAATTCGTTTTGTAAGGGCTTGCTGCTTTATGAATGACAAACTAGATATGCATAGCCTTTCTATATTAGTAGCAGACAAATCTAATGTGACTTGACCAGCTTAGTGGTGCAGAAAACTCAGGAGAGTCTCAAGATGAGACAATGGTAATACGAGCAAATTCGATACGAAAATCTAACTTTTCGCGTTTGGCAATAGAAGCACAGGCAGGTGGAGGATTAGTTCTA
>NZ_JAYGIF010000111.1:0-43497 GCF_034931345.1 Pseudanabaena sp. CCNP1317
TTTCAGGATGCTATTTCTTCATGTATTGAGAACGCTCATATTAACCATAAAAAAGAACTGCTATCGCTACTCACTCTCCGTTTCCAAAATCTCAAAAAAGCTCAGATTATACCCGTTTAAAGTATAGCAGAGAACCCATGACAAATTTGCCGCTAGGGACATAGACCATCTCTAAATTGATGCCATTCTTAAGATCGAATTTGAGAAAAGAATCTGGTTGCTTTGGTGGACTAACTATTAAAGGTTCTTCTTGGACTGCGAAAGATTTAGCAACTGACGTTAATTGAGGATTTGGGGCTACATTAACAGACAGAAATTGATTGTGAATAGAACTAATATCTTCATCTCTCAAGCCCAAGATATCTTGCAAATCTTTAAGCTGTCCAAGTATTTTGTTAGACAGTGGCAAGCCCTGCTTAACAACTCTTTCAAGACTTTTTTGATAGCGAGCAAGATTTTTTAGTCGCTTACGATCTGGCTCTAAGACCTCATTCTCGATCGCAATAGCCACCTCATCTGACAAACCCCACCTCTCGCGCTGAACCTCCAAAATATCCTGACCCACAAAAGATATTTCGCCATTCTCAGCATATCTCTCCACCAAACGTCGATACTCTAACTTCGCGTCAACCCTTGCCCTAGCAAGACGAATCTTAATCCCCTGTCTAATTCCATAAATCTCAGGCTTCATCGCAGGCTTAGCCGACTGCACATGCCGCTTAGCATACTCATGCAACTCATCCGCCGAGATCATTCCATCGCCATCAGACTCCGCCGCCCCCGACTCAATCCCCTGCACAATGTAATTTGTATAGAGCGACAGTTCCCCCTCCTTATCCTCATAGGATTTTTGAGTCGAAGTCGAAGAAGTCAACACCACACTCCCCTCCACCTCAAGCTGTGGCTTCAGATTGATATCTGCACTCTTCGCCAGCCAACCCTCCGCAAACGCGCCACTATAGCAACAGTCCAAAATCAAAACATGCTGACGTTGATAGCCACGATCGCGCATGATCCCCTGAATAAAACTCGCCGATACCGCCGTAGATCGAAACGTATCCTTACCCGTGCGGCGCGTTGCCAAATATAGGCGATCGCTATCATCGGTAATCCCATGCCCCGAAAAATAAAGCAAACCCAAATCACCCTTTTGACAGCTTTGAAACAAGCGATCGATCGCTGTTTGCATTTTTTCTAAATCAGGATCGATCAGCGTCTCGACCTCATCAAAAGCCCCAAGCTCAGGACTTTTCAACACGCGCTCCATCGCCGCCACATCCTTTGGTGCAGCCGCAAGGGGTGGCAAACCCGCCTCATACTGACTTACGCCAATCAGTAGAGCCTTCTTAGCCATTAGCAACATCCCCACGCAGAGCAGCTTGCAAATCAATAGCCGCCTGTTTGGCTTGAGCGATCGCCTTTTCGCCAGTGCCTTTAATCGTCACTTCGCGATCGCCAATTTTCACATGGACTTCAATCGGCTTTTCCGCAAATTTCTCACCGACAAAACCAAAAAAGCTGATCACTTTGTCGAACTTAACCTCAGTCGTCAATGCTCCAACCAGTTTATCAATACCGCCTTTACTACCAACTTCAGAGCCAAGATCAACAGTGCATTCTAGGCTCTCCGCATCACCCTGTTCTCGGAGTTGCTTCAATAATTTCTTGGTGAACTCTTGGCGTTCGTAGTCATCCAAATTGGGATCGTCTAGCGCAAAAGTGACTTCAACTAAGGACTCGCTCACCGCAAAAGCTCCAAGAATAAATACTAAAAATAACTATAAACCGAAATCTTATTCTAAAAGGTAGAAATCCTCAAAATTTGTGGTCAAAAGTAATGTCTTCTGCGGGAATTCCTAGCTCTCGGTTTAACTTTCTAATCATTTCTAGAGTTAGAGAAAACTTACGAGATAATACATCAACCGATCTAGCGCGATCGCCAAGACAAGCATCTAAATCATGTTGTGTCCAACCACGAGTATCCATATAGTATTGAATTGCCTCAATCGGATCAGGAATTTCTATAGGAAAATGTAATCTTTCATAGGCTTCAGCTAAGGTACTGAAAATATCTAAGCGATCGCATTCAGGGGTATCAGGAGCAGCATCAAATGAAGATTCAAACTCTTGTAAAACTTGTTGATAGTCTGCTTCATTCCTAATAGGACGTAATTGCATATATTTACCTCTATGAGAATACTAAGATTAGCTTTTATGGCGGCTGGGCTTTGCCAATTAGCATGAGATGCTTCGTAATACCAAGTTTTTAAAGCTTCTTCAACATCAGGGTGAGATCCCCAAAAATCTCGCAAAGTGCTACGGGATAAAATACGCATCGAATTTGTGTTTATCTTAGTGTTTTACTTGTGGATGCACCTGCATTTGTTCCTAAATATTATCTTAAATTTTCTAGATTTATGCTTTACCCAGTAGGCGATCGCGTAAAGACTTAATCTTGTCGCGAAAAGCAGCGGCTTGCTCAAATTCTTGTTTCTTTGCCGCATCTTTCATTTGCACTTCCAATTGCTCAATGATTGAAGGAATGTCATCTAGTGAAATTTCCTTGGCATTATTTACCACATACTCAAGCTGACGCTCATTGAGGCGACGCGACACAGATAGAAAGTCGAGAATTGCGTTACCTTCAATGGATTTCACAATCGATGTTGGGGTAATCTGATTGTCTTCATTATGTTTAATCTGAATACGGCGACGACGCTCCGTTTCCGAAATTGCTTTCTCCATACTGTTAGTCATGCGATCGGCATACATAATCACCTGTCCGCCAATATTTCGCGCCGCCCGTCCGATAGTCTGAATCAGCGATCGCTCGGCTCTTAAAAATCCTTCTTTATCTGCATCCAAAATTGCTACTAGTGAAACTTCGGGTAAATCTAAACCTTCACGCAGTAGGTTTACTCCAATCAACACATCAAAAGTTCCTCTGCGTAAATCTTGGAGAATTTCAATCCGTTCAATTGATTTAATATCTGAATGGAGATAACGCACGGCAAGATTTCGCTCTTGGAAATATGTGGTCAAGTCCTCAGCCATTTTCTTAGTTAGAGTGGTAATTAACACCCGCTCCTTCCGCTTGACCCTTTCTTGGATCTCATGATAGAGATCATCGACTTGCCCTTCCGTTGGACGCACAAATATCTCTGGATCGACAACGCCTGTCGGTCTGATGATCTGTTCGACAACTTGCTCAGAAACTTCCATTTCCCAATCCCCAGGGGTTGCTGACACAAAAATACATTGTTTGACCATGCCCCAAAATTCATCAGCCTTTAATGGACGATTATCCGCCGCACTCGGTAGGCGAAAACCATGATCGATCAGCGTCATCTTCCTAGCCCGATCGCCGTTATACATGCCCCTGATTTGCGGAATGGAAACATGAGACTCATCAACAACCAGCAACCAATCATCCTTGGGGAAATAATCCACCAAACAGGCGGGAGACTCTCCAGCTTGACGACCTGCTAAATGCCGCGAATAGTTTTCGACTCCATTACAAAAGCCGACTTCTTGCAACAGTTCCAAATCATATTTGGTGCGTTGCTCTAAACGTTGAGCTTCAAGTAATTTTCCTGCATTGGTTAACTCTTCAAGTCGCGCTTCTAGTTCTTCTTTGATCTCTGCACAGGCAATTTCTAAGCGATCGGCTGGGGTGACAAAGTGACGTGCAGGATAGATATTCAGTGCTTCCAAACTTTGCAAAATCTCACCCGTCACAGGATCAACATAGCGAATTGCTTCGATTTCATCACCAAAAAATTCTACGCGAATGGTGCGATCTTCATAGGCGGGACCAATTTCTAGAATGTCCCCTTTTACCCGAAACTTACCACGACCTAGCTCAATATCATTACGTTCGTACTGTACATTGGTCAATGCTTTTAGCAATTCTCTCTGGTCATATTCCACACCCACCCCTAACGGAATCGAAGCCTTAAGATATTCTTCGGGAATCCCCAAACCGTAGATACAGCTTACAGATGCGACCACAATCACATCCTTGCGCTCGAAAAGCGATCGCGTAGCCGAGTGGCGCAACATATCGATTTCATCATTAATTGAGGCTGTCTTCTCAATATAAGTATCGGTAACAGGAATGTAGGCTTCTGGTTGGTAGTAATCGTAATAACTGATGAAGTATTCGACTGCATTATTGGGAAAGAATTCGCGCAATTCATTACATAGCTGTGCCGCCAAGGTCTTGTTATGGGCTAACACCAAAGTGGGCTTTTGATATTTGGCGATCGCATTGGCTACGGTCATGGTTTTGCCTGTCCCCGTTGCCCCCAACAATGTCTGATAACGGAGTCCTTTTTGTAATCCATCAAATAACTGGGCGATCGCTTTGGGTTGGTCGGCAGTGGGAGACCAAGGGGTACGAATATCAAACAGAGCCATGAGCTTAGCAAGTATTGAGGAAAGGATCAAAATAGATCTCTATCATAATCAATGGTCAATCATTTAAAGTGCTTTGCGCTTAAACCCAAACCAAGAAAACCTTTAAAAGTGTTGCTTTGCAACACTTTTAAAGGTTTTCTTGGGATTTGTTGCTCTGTGTAAGGTGAGTAATATTCAGATATAATCTAAACTAGTTCACATTCTTGCTAAGGAGTTGTATATGCTAGACAAGCGCGACTATACCCTGATCATCGATAAAAGTGGAAGCATGTCAAATACTGACAGAGGCACTAACAAAAGTCGATGGGAAATTGTCAAGGAATCGACGCTTGCCCTTGCGCGTAAATGCGATCAGTTAGATCCAGATGGGATTACGGTATATTTATTTTCAGGAAAGTTTAAGCGGTTCGATAATGTTTCAGCAGCGAAGGTTGAGCAAATTTTCCAAGAAAATGATCCGATGGGTGGGACTAATCTCACTGCTGTTCTCCAAGATGCGATTAATCAATTCTTTCAGCGCAAAAAGGCTGGTCAAGCGAAAACTGGGGAAACAATTTTAGTGATTACCGATGGCGAACCAGACGATCGCCGTTCTGTGTTTGAAGTCATCATCGAAGCCACAAAGAAGATGAATTCTGATGCAGAGTTAGCCATCTCGTTTATCCAAGTTGGTTCCGATGCTAGTGCTACTGATTTTCTGAAGGCGCTAGATGACAAATTGCAGAGTATCGGTGCAAATTTTGACATTGTGGACACGATTACACTTAGTGATATGGAAGATATGACCTTGGCAGAAGTGTTATTGAGCGCGATTAATGATTGATGTTACGTGGAACTCAGATAATGAACCTCTTGTTGCTAGCATAACAGGGCAACCACGGGGGGATTGCCCCTACCTGTAAATTTTAGATCTTGTAGGGGCTGCGCCCCCGTGCCAGCCCTAGACTTACGCCATCGCAAGAATTCCTTCCACGTAACATCAGTAATGATTAGGTGATTTTTTGAGTAGCGCGGCTTCGCCGCGCCACTCAAAAGCAGAATTAAGTACAAGCAAATTTTATAAATAAATACAAAAATACAAACCAAATGGAATCTCTTGAATCCATTCTTTCCGATCTTCAGGGTAAATATAAAGATCCAAATAAAGAGCCGAATGCTAATAAACAGGATCAGGAAGAGCCGATCGCAACTCCGTCTTTACCCAGTCAAACGAGTATCCCAGCCCCTAACTCACTGGATAGTTTGTTAAATGATTTGCGTAATAATTCACAAAGTCATTCGCAAACCTATACGCCTGATTACACATTTCCGCAGGTAACGCCTGAAGCGTTACCAAGCCAGCCTTCACCTGCGATCGATCGCGATTTACAGCAAATTAGCGATCGCCAAAAAGCTGAAGAGCAAGAGGCGATCGTCAAAACTGCAACTGAATGGGTAAAAAAGCTCGATCCATTGGGTGGTGAAGGCTTATGGTTTGAGGAATTTGCTAAAAATTATCCTTCGCGTCTAGAGGCCGCGATCGCCCTACTACAATCCAAATAATTATAAAGAACCAGTTTTATGTCTTGCGGCAAATCCACTCTACATAAAACTAAATCGCAGGAACCTAATTTATGAATATCTACCGTCTAGCCGTTTTAAGTGACAATTACGTTTTTGTTTTGCATGATCCTGTTAGCAACACTGCGGCAGTGGTTGATCCTGCTGTTCCTGAACCTGTACTCGCCAAAATAGAAGAGTTAGGGGCAACTTTGGTAGCGATTTTTAATACTCATCACCATGGCGATCATGTGGGTGGGAATAAGGCGCTAATAGAAAAGTTTCCCAAGGCAATTGTTTATGGTGGTGAAAAAGATCGCGATCGCATTCCCCATCAGCAAGTATTTTTAAAAGGCGGCGATCGCGTGACTTTTGGCGATCGGGAAGCGCAAGTATTTTTTGTACCTGGTCATACCTACGCTCATATAGCCTATTATTTTGAGCCAAGTGGCGATCAAGGTGGTGAATTGTTCTGTGGTGATACTTTGTTTGCTGGCGGCTGTGGCAGGCTGTTTGAAGGGACTCCTGCGGAGATGCTTGCCTCATTGTCACAATTGCGTCAACTGCCAGATGATACGCGTGTTTGGTGCGCCCATGAGTACACCCTTGGCAATCTCAAGTTTGCTCTAACTGTGGATCAAGATAATCTGGATTTACAAGAACGGATGACAACAGCCACGGCGATGCGTCAAAGAGGCGAGTCAACTGTGCCAACTACGATTGGACTAGAAAAGCGGACTAATCCTTTTATGCGCTGGGATTTTCCTGCTATTCAGCGATCGGCGGGTATTGAGATTCCCGATCGCGTATTTGCCAGAATTCGCGGACAAAAAGATAATTTTGCAGGCTAGGCTCACAGAGCCAAACCCTGCATGTAGGAAGTAGATGAAGGAGAGTTTGTTATCGGGACTGAGGATGCTAACTAGGAATACTGAAAGAAAAAATTGCGCCTTTGCAAAATGAAATCAATCGCCTCAATCGTCAGTTTTGTGTAGATTGGGCTTTGGTCAAATCAAATAAGTATGATCTGTCTGCTAGTCGCTATCGAGTGGTGGAGCAGGATGAGGTGTTTTACGAGTTGCCAGAGGTGACGACGGGACGGATGCTCAAGCTAGAATCTTTTATAGCGGCTGAGGTGCAAGAGTTAGAGCAATTATTGGAGAGTTAAATATATGAATGAACTGCTAACTCGAATCACGTTTGATTCAAAAATTATGGGCGGTCGGGCTTGCATTCGAGGAATGCGGGTTACTGTGTCGCTTGTGTTGAGTCTGATTGCTAATGGTTTGACAACTACCGAAATATTAGAAGAATATCCAGATCTTGAGCCTGAAGATATTAGGGCAAGTCTTTTGTATGCTGCCTTTTTAGCAAATGAAGAGGTGCGTAGTTTTGCGGGGATTAGTGCATGAGGTTTATTGCCGATATGGGCGTTTCGCAAACAGTAGTGCGATCGCTTCAATCGTTAGGCTATGATGCCGTTCACCTGCGAGATCAGGGTTTGCAACGTCTACCTGATGCGTTAATTCTAGACAAGGCAAGATTAGAAGAGCGAATTGTTTTAACTTTTGATCTTGATTTTGGTGATTTGATGGCGGCTAGTAAGGAAAATTTGCCAAGTGTTGTTATATTTCGCTTGAAAAATACATCACCGAAATTTGTTTGGGACAAGCTACAAAGCATTATTGCTGAATGTGCTGATGAGTTGAAGACAGGGGCTATTGTGGTGGTTACCGATGAACGTTATCGAGTTAGACGATTGCCAATCTCATGATATTTAGGATGAAAATCTATGCAGTTAACTGAAAAGCCCGTAAGTGCTGAGCAAGTACCTGAGCAGTCGCAGGAGTCGGCTTTGTTGTCTATTAATGCTCAAGTGTCGTTTGCGAGTTTGCTGGCTCTGATTCAAACTTTGTCCAAAGATCAGAAATGGCAGGTTTATCAAGCGTTGGGCGCGGAGCTTGCGCCCCAGTCGGCGGAGGCTAAGGCGATCGCCCGTTTAGCGGATGAGGATGATGAGTCTATGTGGATCACGGTTGTCCATGAGGATGATGAGATCGATGAAGAGGCTTTAAATGAATGGTTGATGAAGCGTGGTTACAAAAAAGCCGAAGTATAGGGTTACGTTACATCCGCTAGTGGGTGTTGAAGATTTACCTCTGTTACCTGAGTTTCTACGGGACGATCTCGCTAAATATCAGTTTATTTTGGCGATCGATCCAGTGCAAA
Source organism: Pseudanabaena sp. CCNP1317 (assembly GCF_034931345.1). Classification (NCBI taxonomy): domain Bacteria; kingdom Bacillati; phylum Cyanobacteriota; class Cyanophyceae; order Pseudanabaenales; family Pseudanabaenaceae; genus Pseudanabaena; species Pseudanabaena sp. CCNP1317. The sequence goes on from NZ_JAYGIF010000111.1 coordinate 8,188, forward strand.
CGCAGGGAGTGCCGAGCCATGACTTACGGGGTGATTTGAGACGTTATCGAGCCTTGGAGATTGACTATAGAGGTGTTTACTATCGTTTGGTGTATCGGGTGTATGAATCACCTACGCCGAAACGAGTGCAGGTGATTAGTTTTGCTGAGCATGATTTAGCTTATGAAAGGGCAAAAGAGAGATGCTGAGAATTTAGGAGTAAGAGAACTTAGAAAGCAGAGATTAGTTCTAGATTGGCTCAGGTGGTAATATTTCCACATCACAATTCTTCGTAAAATGCTTACTAACTGAACCTGTCTTATTTCCAACAACACATCCATGAGCAGAATTGGTGCACACTAACTTTTTTGAAGATACATCGGCTTGATATGCACGACACCCAGCATCTACTACACATACACCTTCATTAGCCAGTTCACATATTTGCGTTGGACAGTGGTTAACCTTTTGCTTTAATTCAAAAGCCAATTGTGCCTTAAAAGATACAACAGCATCCTTTCGCGCTTTTTTTGCCCGTTTATAGCTTTCGTCTAAATTAGTAAGCTCAGCTATATCAACAGACATATAATTGTCTCGAAAAGCTGCTGAAGTTGGGCGCATCTCATCCCACTTAAACTGTCCTGGATGTAACCACCTAAAAAGCTTGTCAGCAGGTTGTACTTGATAGTTGGCGCTCATTCAACCCCTGTTTCCATTAGCCATTCAAGCAGAGAAATTACAAAATCTACATCTGTAAAATTGCCATCCTCATCACTTTCGTGATCGCTTTTTAGATATTCAAAAGGTTGTTCCAAGTCCACAGGTATAAATATCTCTAACTGTCGATCAGGGAACCTCCTACCACACCACTCAAATAGAATTGCCCCATCTGAGCAAGGAGCAATAAAAGGCGATAAGAGAGAGAATCTCAAATTATGAGCATTAAAATAGCATTGAGTCACTGCAAATAAATCTAAAGCTCTTTGAATATGTTGTCTGCTAAAACCTGCTGCCCCATATCCATCCCAGTTATCTTTAAGAGTAATAAGATGCTTTAATCGCTGAAAAGCATTAATATTAGTGATCCAATCAAACTCAGCCTGATGAACTTGAATAGAAACATTTTTCTCAGCTGAGTTTAATTTTGATATTGCTGTATCTCCACCACTAAATTTTGATCTAGAGAGAGCATTAATAGCTACGTCTTCAGTAAACATACTTAACTCCTATCTTAGAGACTCATAATAGTCTGGATTGAGAGATGCGATAAAAGCGTTTTCAACACAATCATGCGCTTCATTAAGCCAATTTTGAAGCCAACTAGATAGATCAAACATTTTATCACTGGACTCAATAGACTCAATTTTTTGAGAAATAAAGTCTAAATCTAGTAGTAACACTAGCTTACCATCAACCCTTTGAACAACCCCTGTTTGGTGTTTCAAAATTGCTTTGGGTTGTACATGCTGAAATTCATAAACTTGGCTAAAACCAGCTAAGTCAAGATTTAAAGGGCTAGGCAATATAGGAAAAACTGATAAGAATTGCTCAATATCAAATCGACCTTCGGGAGGAGAAATATGATTGATATAACGAAGTCCCACCCTCTCAAGTTTGACTTCTCCAATCAGTTCGACATACTTACTACCCATCCTAAGTATTAAATCTTTAAAACTTTCCCAACTTGTATATGGTTGCAGATGATTTACTACTAATAAGTCTGCACCAATTTGTACTACTACAGAGTTGTCTTTATTCCTAATTTGCAATCTTGACAATGCTTTAGTTTGCTCTGGCATATCAATAGTTTGCCCCCCAACAGCAACCTGAAAACTAACTGGATTAAGTGTTGTATACTCTGGGAATTCATCTTTTACTTGGTTATAAAAAAGTTCAGGGATATCTGTGTCCCACTTATCTGAGGGACTAAACTTTAACTCGCAAAGAGCCTCTACGAGTGGTTGTTTAGTTAGTAGTTCACCCATATTTTTATCAACACATCATAAGATTTATTAAATAACAGACATTTAAGTATCTCATTTTAAATCAGTCAAACGACGAAGCAACTTTTATTTCAGTTTAAGTGTTTTGGAGTTTTTGCATCCCTTCGCAATCTAAAAATCAAAGTAGATAAAGGGTAATTTCTTATCGGGACTGAGGATGCTAACTAGAAAAAGGCTAACGGGGACTAGGAATAACTTTACTTGCCAATTTAATTGCCACTTGGCGCGATCGCAGCGATAGGCAATCAGTGACAACAGAACTATCGCAAACATTAATAACGAGATTTGCCCCACCGTAATACCAAGGGATTCCACATAGATTTTTACGCCAAACTGAGGATCGCTCTCGTAGCCCCAAAGCCTTTGTAAAAACATATTGGTATCGGCTAAATTTGGCAAACGGAAGGGAATCCAGCCTAAAAAGACCACTAACTGCGTGATCACAATTGCCAAAATCTGCATTGGTATAGGTTTCCAGATTTTATGTAACCCTTCAAATACGCTGCAAACCTCCATCCAGAGGCGATGGACTACTAGCGCCGCACCATGCCAGACACCCCAAATAATGAAGCCCCAGTTTGCGCCGTGCCAAATGCCTACAACGAGCATAATAATCATCAAATTTAGGCAAGTGCGCCAAAGCCCACCCCTAGAACCACCGAGGGGGATATAGAGATAATTTCTCATCCATGCGCCGAGGGTCATGTGCCAACGTCGCCAAAAATCAGAGATGCTCGCAGAGAAATAGGGGAAATCAAAATTTTGAGGTAGCTTAAAACCAAGTAACAAAGCGCTACCTCTCGCCATATCGATATAGCCGCTAAAGTCACAATAAATCTGAATACCATAGGCAAATAAAGCTAGCCATAGCTCCACACTGCCTGCACGTTCAGTATTCCGAAAAGTGAGATCGACCAGTCGCGCCATATTGTCGGCGATGATCCCTTTTTTGACGGCTCCACAGGCAAATAGCCAGATACCTTCAGCGATATCAGGTAAGACGGGACGCGATCGCGTGACTAGTTGCGGTGCAAATTCTTGATAGCGGGTAATGGGACCAGATAGAAGTTTGGCAAAAAATAACTTATAAGCGGCAAAGTGGAGAAAATCCTTGGCGGGGCTATTACCGCGATAGGTATCGATCAGATAAGCAATTAACTCAAACACAAAAAAACTAAGGGTGATCGGCGGTACGATGTTTGCCTTCGCCCAGATTGCTAGCGAACTCCCCACTGGTAAACCCGTAATATTGCCGATCGCCGTTGCGACAAAAGGAATGTACTTAAACCCAAATAGCAGTAGCACATTAAAAAATATCCCCACAAACAGCAGCCACTGCTTCAGGAATTTATCTCCTTTGCGAATTTCTCCTCCTAGCCAGAAATTAACTGCCAACATCACTAGCAACAGCCAAACATATTGCCTCTGAATAAATGAATAAAACATTAAGCTTGCTGTCAAAATAACTAACAAGCGTGCTTGCACATTTGGTAAGAGCCAATAAACAATCGTTGTGACAATCAGGAATTGAGCATAATCAAGGGATAAAAAATCCATTTTTATGCCAGCCAAAAACTGAGAAAACTGGAGGGATAGAAAATCCATCGTTAGGAGACTACTTCGGGTTCAGGCAGATTTAGCAGCACCGAAGGATCATCAAGGGGGTTGTCGTCAAGTGACTTGATCGGAACCCAGCTTGGTAAGGTGGAGCTAGCTTCTTCTACCTGTAATTGGACACAGGGAATTGTATCCGAAAGTATGGAGCTTGCCATCATGCCTGTATGAATCTCAACATGAGCCGAGGCGATCGCTTCAAAGATGAGATTTTGACCAGGGAACACAACCCGCTCGAAATACCACTGGGGGACATTAGTAATCCGCGCTATTTGGATTTTGCTAGTGGCATTTACATAGGAGCAGACAATTATTTTGTCTTGCAAATCAGCAGGTAATGGATCAAATATGGACATAGTATTTTTTATATAAAGTTATTTAAGCAAAAATTAACAAGATTTTTGAACATCAAACTAACCTAGATTAGTCATAGATCCAAAAATATCCTTAATCAAGTCAAACAGACCCTGCCGATCTCTTTAAAATTAACAAGAATACTAATCTTGCCATTTTGCTCGTACATAAAACTAACACTCAAGGCTAACTAACGATTGTAAACACTACTACCAACTACTAATTCGGCGATCGCTAATTTGATCCCCACTTTGTTGATCCCCATGATTACCGAACTAGTCGTAAAGTGAATATAATTAAGATATGTAAAGACCTAGCGATGAATATTCTCCAATTTTCCAAGGTGGAAATTGTGGTGAAATCTCCAACAAATAATAAGAACAATAAGAAAAAACTTAGATCAAAGATAAAATCCTATGTCCACCACTGAGTTTATAAAAAATCCCATTGATTTAACGAGAGATCGATCTGGTGTATCTGTGGGCTGCGATCGCATTCTCTACATCCGCCTACCATGCAACCCGATTTTCCCGATTGGTGTAGTTTATTTGTCCGATCACATTCATAAGATTGCGCCCAATGTGCAGCAAAATATTTTTGATTTAGGTACTGTGCCACCCCTTGATTTTTATGGGGCGCTGGATCGAGCGATCGACAAGTTTCAACCAAATTTATTAGTATTCTCGTGGCGCGATATTCAGATTTATGCACCTGTGGGCGGACGCGGCGGTAATCCTCTGCAAAATGCCTTTGAGTTTTACTATGCCAAAAATCCTTTCAAGAAATTACGGGGAGCCGTGAATGGGCTGCGTCTATTTACCTCTTACTACACCGAACTTTGGCGCAATTCGCAGTTAATCAGACGCGGATTGGCTCGTGCGAGACGTTATCATCCCGAGGCTCGAACCGTTATCGGTGGCGGTGCGGTCAGTGTGTTCTATGAACAGCTAGGAAATATTTTGCCAAAGGGGACGATTATTTCTGTAGGTGAAGGCGAATCATTACTGGAGCGCTTAGTCCAAGGGCGAGAAATTGAAAGCGATCGCTGCTATGTGGTCGGTGAAACCAAGCCCCGTGAAAGATTAATCCACGAGCAACCTGCACCAATTGAAAAAAGTGCTTGCGATTACGAATACATCGAATCGATTTGGGAAGATTTTAATTACTATTTCCGCGATCGCGACTTTTATATTGGTGTCCAAACTAAGCGCGGCTGTCCCCATAACTGTTGTTACTGCATTTACACCGTCATCGAAGGCAAGCAAGTTCGGATCAATCCTACCGATGAAGTGATCAAGGAAATGCGGACACTTTACGATCGCGGTGTTCGCAATTTTTGGTTCACCGATGCTCAGTTTATTCCTGCCAAAAAATTCATTGATGATGCCGTTGAATTATTAGAAAAAGTCAAAGCATCGGGTATGACTGACATCCATTGGGCTGCCTATATTCGTGCGGACAATCTCACACCTTACCTCTGTCAGTTAATGGTGGAGACAGGCATGAGCTATTTTGAGATCGGCATCACTAGCGGTTCGCAGGAGCTTGTTCGCAAAATGCGAATGGGCTATAACCTCAAGTCTGTTTTACAAAATTGTCGTGATCTCAAAGCCGCAGGTTTTAATGAGTTGGTATCGGTTAACTATTCCTTCAATGTTATTGATGAAACCCTAGAGACAATTCGCCAGACGATCGCCTATCACCGCGAACTGGAGGCAATTTTTGGAGCCGACAAAGTGGAACCTGCCATCTTCTTCATTGGCTTACAACCCCATACACATTTGGAAGACTACGCCTTCAAAAATAACATTCTCAAACCTGACTACAATCCTATGAGCATGATGCCTTGGACAGCCAAGAAATTACTCTGGAATCCTGAGCCGCTTGGTTCTTTCTTTGGTGAAGTCTGTTTGGAAGCATGGAAGCGTGATGATGATGACTTCGGGCGCACAGTGATGGATATTCTAGAGGAGCGTCTTGGACGCGCACCATTGGAAGAAGCTCTCGCTGCACCAATGAAGGAACTAGTTAACGTCTAAAAAAAGAAGATTCGCAATGCGAATCTTCTTTTTTGTGATTCAAAACCCAAATAGTGTGAGGCGGCGCTTCGCGCCGCCTCACACTATTTGGGTTTTATGTCCTAACAAGAATGGCGACAGCTATAATATGTAATCAGCGAATGGAATAACATTTATGGTTCAAGCCGCGAGTCCCCAAGTCAAGTATCTATCCTACGAAGAATACTATGCCTATGATGACGGCAGCGAAGTTTGCTATGAGCTAGAGGATGGAGAATTAGTTGCGATGCCCCCCGAATCAATTTTTAACTCTGATGTATCAAGACGACTGTTTTTTGCTTTAGGTAAATTTATTCCTCCTCACTTGTTAGCCTACAAGGAGGTTTCGATTGAGGTAAGTGGTCGTCGAGCAAGAGTCAGAATACCTGATCTGATCATTTTGGGGGAAGAATGTCGAGCGGCTCTAGAAACTACGAACAGAGGAACAATTACCCATGATATGCCACCGCCATTAGTGGTAATCGAGGTGGTGTCGGCTGGTCATGAAAATGAAGCAAGGGACTATCGTTTTAAGCGTTCCGAGTATGCAGCACGAGGGATAGCAGAATATTGGATTGTTGATCCTGTGCGTAGCCAGATTACGCTGCTGTCTTGGGTTGAAGGTTTTTATGATGAGTCTATCTATACTGGGGATATGGTGATTAAAAGTGGCGTGATACCAGAAATTGAGATTAACTTGAGTGATATTCTGGGTTAGCTTTTTCATGCAAGATTATCTCCAACAGGTGCGCGATCGCCTAATTACTTATCGCAATTTATTCAATCAAGAATTAAAGGAATCTGAGCTAGCAGAGATATCATTCCTTGAAGAGAAGCTAGATAAATGCGCGATCGCGATCGCAGTTTTTGGCATGGTGTCACGGGGGAAATCATCTTTAATTAATGCCTTGCTTGGGCAGAAGTTGAGTGAAACAGGAGCGATTCACGGAATCACTAAGGATATTGCTGTGTATGCGTGGGATATTCTCTCACCCCCAACCCCTCTCCCAAAAGGAGAGGGGAGAAAGAAAATTCAATTGCGATTAATTGATACTCAGGGTATTGATGAGGTGGGTGGTGAAGTGCGGGGAGCAATCGCCCTAGAAGCAGCGAAACAAGCGGATTTAATCTTGTTTGTGATTGCGGGGGATATGACGCGACTAGAACAAGAAGCGATCGCCAATCTTCAAAAAACCTATAAGCCAGTTTTATTGGTTTTCAATAAAACTGACCTTTATCCTGAGTGCGATCGCGTCGCAATTCATCAAGCATTGCAGAATGTTGAAATGCGTAAACTGATCTCACCCCAAGAGATTGTCTTAACATCGGTAGAACCAAAGCCTGTTAAGGTACGCATCCAATATAGTGATGGGCGCGATAGTCAAGAGATTTGGGAACAACCAAAACCTGATGTCCAAGCTTTAAAAGAGAGAATTCTGGAGTTGCTGAATACTGAAGGAAAAGAACTGCTAGCAGTAAATGTGTTGCGATCGCTGTTAGAAATTCAAAACACGGTTACACAGAGATATGTCCAAAGATTACAAGCATCAACAGCGATCGCCTCTCTAGTATTTATCATAGAGGCGATCGCTGTACTAATATCTCCTTTGCGATGGGTTGATGGTTTGATTAGTGGTGGGATTACGGGCTTATTTGTGATTTGGGCGATTGGTAGATATCCGAGTCAGAAGAAGTATTTATGGTTATTTTTGACTGTAGCGATCGCCTGTATGTCAGGAGGTTTGGGAATCAATAACGAAGTTACACGCTATGTTCAAATTATTGGTTTAGGCTTAAGTTTGTTGTTTCTATTTAAGAGCCTCATTACTGATATTGAACAGAGTCGCGCTTCTGGAAAGCTTGGTGCAAAAACGCTTATTACCGCGATTATTCAGGCTGTGCCTGAAGGCTCCATACTGCAAAGATTACAGAACATGTAAGGGCTTCGCCCTAAAGATTTTTGAAGGCGCGGCGAAGCCGTGCCTTCAAAAATCTGGTTCGCTTTGTGCCGAATAATCCCAAAATACAAAATGGCGTAGCCATTTTGTATTTTGGGATTACAGGTTCCAATCACGGCGAAAATTAAACCAGTCTTTGAGTTTGGCTAGTTGGGCATGATTGCGATGAAGTTCAGTCCATTGCTCAGTAATCCGTAACTCTTGTAAGACACCAATATCTTGGATTTTGACTTTGCCTTGCATAGCGATCGCGATTGCCTCTATCACTAACCGAGCACGATCGCCAAACATACTTGCGCCAAGAATTTGTCCTTGGCGATCGCAAATAATTTTACATAACCCATTCTCAGCATAGCTATCCAAAACGTAAACTTGCTTATACTTCAGTCTTGCCAATACTTCGGTCATGCCAATCTGAACGAGTGGCGGTGTTGTAGATACATTAGTAATTTCTGGAACTGTTGGCATAGATGCGGATCGCCAAAAACTAGTTTGTAGGGTCTGGTTTAAAATCTTGGCGATATCTTGATCATTACGACATTGATAAATATGACGATCGCTTGGATAGTCAAACTCTTTTGGTGCTGAGGTTACTAAAAGGCGATCGCAATCTATAGTTGTGTTATTTAGCCAAATTCTGGAACGATCTTGCTCGGCCTTGCTTACCGCCGTTACTTGCATTGACGTATATACTTCCACCCCTTCCGCTTCTAGTTGGGCTTGTAAAGTACGGGCGATCGCCACATCAATATTTGGTAAAACATGGCTGCTATTGGTAATTAAGCTTGTATGTACACCCAGAAAGTTTAGGGTTTGGGCGATCGCACAAGTATCGGGGTCGTCACCTAAAACGGCGATCGAGTTTGGTAAATCTTGTAAATGTAATAGCTGATGTGCGGTTATGTAATTATGGTCAGCAAGTCCAAAGATTTTCCGTAGTGGTGTTGGGGTGTCATAGGCGATCGCATAGGCTCGTGAACTGAGGCAGCGCTGAGAAGTATCGTGGGATAATGCTGAAAGGGAAGTTTCACTAACTTCTAAAATATATGAATTTTTTGCTTGGCTCTGAAACTTACATGCCCCAACAATCACATCAACCCCATTTTTTTGCAATATCTCTTGTATTTCCTCGTGACAAAAATTATGGATAATTGATGGGATTTGCTGTGCAGACAGTTTTAAACGCTCAGGTTTTGGGCGATCCCCTACCTTAGTTTTTAATAACTGTAAAATATAATTAATCTGAGCAATATTCTGAGCAATATTTAGATAAGAGTCATTTGCTTGATTCCAGACCCACGCAACTCTAGCTTTACGCTGAGCCGCAAGGTTAACTAATTTATGAGCAGACGCGCTCATCCCAATTACAACAAGGTCATAATCGACCGACATTCTAAACAAGCTCTTAAATAAATTAACGACTAAACCAATGCTAGTACAAAACAGCATTTATCTTGACCTAGCCATCGATCATTGCCCCCTCATAATTGCTCCAAACAGATCTGTATTAGACGCAATTAATTTGATGAATCAAAGGATTGAGGCTGAATCTATACAGCCCTGTGACCATATATTGCTAGCGGCTAGGGCAAGCTATGTTGTGGTGGTTGATGAGCAAAGGTTAATCGGAGTTTTTTCTGAACGGGACGTATTGCAGCTAGTGCAGAAGCAGGTAGATCTGCCATCTTTACAGGTGATTAATGCTATTTCAGATCGCCCAATGGTGATTAAGCGATCGCAAATTCAAGATTTGGATTCAATGCTCCAGATCTTGCAGTATTCTCAACGTCGCCATCTACCTGTAATTGATGACTCTGGCAACATCATCGGAGTAGCGACGAAGGAAAGTATTCTCTTTGCCAAGAGCAAGCTAACCGAAGATACTTTAGCGAATGTAGAAGCCCAAAAACGTGCAGTTTTAACGGCAATTCCCGATCTAATCTATCGCTTGAGTATTGATGGTATTTATTTGGAATGCTTCTCCAGTAGTTATGTTACGGATTTACTACCATCAGATCTTGATCCGATTAGCAAGCATCTTTCCGATGTTTTGCCTAAAGAATTAGCCGATCGCAAATTGCACTTACTCAGACAAGCGATCGCCACTGGAGAGATTCAGTCCTTTGAGCAGCAATGGAATATTAAGGGGAAAATACAATATGAAGAGGTGCAAATTGTAAAAGTCAATGAACAAGAAGTTTTGACAATTATTCGGAATATTAGCGATCGCAAGCGCTCCGAAGAAGCTTTACGCGAATCAGAAATGCGATTTAGAAGCGTATTTGACAGTGCGGCGGTAGGAATATCATTAGCTGCACTTGATGGAAAACATATTGCTGTCAACCAATCTTTATGCCACATGTTGGGATATACAGAGACGGAACTACAAGTGTTGACGTTTCAGGAAATCACCCATCCTGATGATCTCGATCTCGATCTTTATCACTATCAGAAACTACTTAACAATGAGATTGATAGTTTTCATATCGAGAAACGCTTTCGTCATAAAAATGGGCAATTTATTTGGGGATTAATGAGTGTTTCTATGGTTCGAGATCCCCAAAATCAACCGATGTATGATATTGCGCTAATTCAAAATATTAATGAACTGAAAAATACACAGCAGGAACTATCTAAACTCAATCAAGAATTAGAAATTAGAATTGAACAAAGAACCCTCGATCTTGCCGAAAGTGAAACTCGCAAACAACAGATACTCAATGCGATTCCCGATTTATTACTGCGGCTGAAACTAGATGGGACTTGTCTAGATTGTATGATGCCAATTTTTCCCGATAAGGAAGCTTTCATCCCAATCAAGCAAAATATTTCTGAAATTCTAGCGCCGTCAGTTCTTGCGGAACAATTGGCTGTTTTTAATAAGGCGATCGCCATAGGTGAGGTACAAATCTATGAGCATAAGTTGCGAAAGTATGGCGAATGGGTTTATGAGGAAGTGCGGATCAGTCCCTGTGGTGAAGATGAAGTTTTAGTCTTAGTAAGAAATATCAGCGATCGTAAACGTGCCGAAGAAGCTCTCCAGTTGAGTAATGAAAAACTTCTCGCCACAAATAAAGAACTAGAACGAGTTACCCGTCTTAAGGATGAATTTCTTGCCACGATGAGCCATGAACTAAGAACTCCACTCAATGCCATTTTAGGAATTTCTGAAGGTTTACTTGAGCAAGTTTTTGGTGAACTTAATCAGCGACAACAAAACTCATTAAAAACGATTCAAAAAAGTGGTCAACATCTTCTAGAACTAATTAACGATATTCTCGATGTAGCCAAAATTGAAGCAGGAATGTTTACGCTAGAAATAACATCAGTCTCAGTACGCTATTTATGCGAGAGTAGCCTTAGCTTTGTCAAACACCAAGCTTTACAAAAAAATATTCTATTAAATCTGACAATTCATGACAATATGCCAAAGGCGATCGAGATTGATGAGCGCCGAATGCGTCAGTTGCTAATTAACTTGTTGAGTAATGCCGTCAAATTTACGCCTAAAAATGGGAATGTCACCCTAGAAGCCAAGTTAGTCAATGTTGCCATAGGTGACACAGCCGTAAATACCGAAGCACATTTTCAAGAACATTCTAAAACTGAGATTCATTTTTTGGTGTCTGATACTGGTATTGGTATTTCCCAAGATGATATCAATAAATTATTTCAGCCTTTTATGCAGATTGATAGTAGTCTCAGTCGGCAGTATGCAGGTACGGGGTTAGGTTTAAATTTGGTCAAGAAACTTGCTGAACTTCACGGGGGACAAGTAAGTGTTGAAAGTAAAGTCGGCGAAGGTAGTTGCTTTACTGTTAATTTGCCCTATGAAAGTAGCTAAAGCCATTGTGATAAGTACAGCATTACTGAAGCGCATCTATCGACTGTTTCATTATTGCCCTTGAAGCACTATGAGCCAGTCAGTGATGAGCCAATACCTTGAAAGAAAGCCCACGACAAAAAGAAGTTACTGATAAAGATCGCCAGTAATGCCGTCACAACTGCGGTAGTAGTGGACTCACCCACACCCTTTGCACCACCTGTAGTGGTTAAGCCCCATGTTGTACCGATCGCTGCAATCAAAACTCCAAAAATACTGGATTTGATTAGCGCCGCAATTAAATCCCAAGGCTTCAGTAAATTCTGCACAGAGTTAAGAAACATGCTCTGAGGAATCGCATACATGGCTTGAGATAAAAACAAGCCACCTACCATACCTGTTAAAAAACCTAAAATTGTGAGGACAGGTAGCATCAACAAACAAGCGATCGCACGTGGTGTTGCTAGATAATCAACGGGATTTGTGCGGAGCATGTAGAGCGCATCAATTTGTTCAGTTACTTGCATTGTGCCAATTTCCGCAGCAAATGCTGAACCCACACGCCCCGCGATAATTACCGCTGTCAATACAGGGATTAACTCACGGGCTAAGGCGATCGCCAAAATCCCACCGATCGCTTGTTGTGCGCCAAAGTTAATAAATTCTCGTGCCACTTGAATTGTGAAGACAGCACCAACAAAGGAAGCCGTAATTAAAGTGATCAGCAGTGACTCTGTGCCAACTATCGACATTTGCTCAATCGTATTGCGCCAATGAAAGCGGCGATAGATCAAAACATGGGTGATGATTTGACCGATTAGTAAACAACTTTGCCCAAGCTTAATTAGCCAACTGCCAAAATTTCCCATGTTTTCAATTTCCTATATCACCACTGACAAGCCACAAACAATTTTTGTTTTATCGTAGCCTTCGCAATTATAGCTCTAGCTTTTGACAGGAAAAAGATGGAGCGTCCAGTTGCAGGGTTGTTGGAGATCACCAAACCGACCACTTACCCAATACCAGAGCGTGAGTCGAGTAGGAAAAAATCCAATTACGAGAAAATGATCATCTGGAGTAGCTGTACCATATTTAAGCCCATTGGTGGCGGAGACTAACCAAGGCGTATCAGTATCCTTGACCAATAGCTGAGAACGATGGTAGATGTCTTTGTACTGCAAAGGCAAAGCAAAGATAGAGTAAACATGATGCTCACCGCGCCAAGGTTCGGCGACAACTTTGATGGGGTGAAACCTCAAGCTATTTGACTTACTTAAGTTATCTGTCATTGTGGTACATAAAACAGGATTTGGCTCAGATGAATTTGTTTGCGATGAGTCCTGTAATGACCAAGCAATCACAGTAAAAATAGTTCCTATGGTTAAAGTTATAGCAACAACGAATGAGAATTTACTTTGAGTAGACCAGTTTTTCATTCACAGGGTTCAAGGCGAGTTAGTAGTAGGGCAATCTCATCAACATACTTTTGCAATTCTCTCGGTGTAAGATTGCTGTTATTAATGATGATACTGAAAACCACTTCACGATAATTTTGAGGACTAGCATAACCTGACAGAACAATTGCGCCTGATAGTGTTCCCGTCTTGGCTTGTAGTAAACTTTGCGCTGAAGTATTTTTAAATCGATTGGTCAATGTGCCATCAACATTGGCGATCGCCAATGATTGACGAAAATTGCGATCGCTTGCAACGGTTTGCAAAAGTTGAACGATCGCTTTTGGTGTAGTTAAACTGTGACGGGACAATCCAGAGCCATCAGCTAGAGAAACTTGAGCAGATGGAATATTCACGGACTGTAGGTATTGGCTAATAGCTAACATCCCTCCCTTAACACTGTCATCGGGACTGATACCTTGAAGGCGATCACCTAAAGCTCTTAGTAACAATTCAGCATAGAGATTATTACTATCTTTGTTGGTGATAATAATTAATTGAGAGATTGGTGGAGAGAGATTGATCGCTAAATCTTTGGTGGGTGGAAGCTTTTTTGAAGCAGTGATATCTGATGAGATTTCAATACCTTGAACGGTTAGTTCTTGGCGTAATAAATCTAAAAAATTAGCTTCAGGATCAGGAATAGCTACACCGCCGAGTCTGGGTTTTGACTTTTCAGGGATTTGCCCAGTAATGATTAGTAGGTTTTGTCCATAGGGGCGTTCAACTTTTAAACTGTAGGGAGAATCTGCACTAGCTGTGATTGCTTGATTTTGGATGCGCCAATCTTTAGCCCATTCGGGGTTGTCCCATGTAAAGATTGGAGGTTTGCCAACTTCATCAGGACTCACTGTCCAATAGAGAGAGTTTTCATTGATTGTGAAAGGAGAGGCGATCGCTGCATAGTAATGTTGTAAATCTGACCATTCCCAGCTACCAGAAACTTCTGCTCCTCTGCGAGATGTCAATGACCAAATTCCACCATTAATCCGCTTTACTCCTTTCCTTTTGAGTTGATTAACTAGTGATTTTAAGCCAGTCTTTGAGTTAAAACTAGGATCTCCCGATCCAATTAGCCATAATCCGTTTTCTAGCTCACCATTGGCATTAGGTAAATCATGCGACATCAACCGTGTAGCAAATTGATAGTTGGGACCTAATGCTTTTAGAGCGATCGCCGTTACAAACAGTTTGGCATTTGAGGCAGGTATAAAATAGCGATCCCCATCAAGGTTCGCTAATACTTGGGGACTAGGTGAGTTAGTTTGGACAAATACACCAACTCGCGCAGCCTTTAATTTAGGGGATTGAGCAACTTTTTCTACTTCTCTTTGTAATTGCGCTGGACAAAGACGATTACTATTTGCCTGAGCAGGAGCAGCCGTAATTAGAGAAATTACAACTAAAGTAATCTTGATAAATATTGTATTTCTCAATGGACAAACTGACTAGAACAAGAGTGACAAAAGATTAGCATAAAAAACAATAAAAAACATTACAAAGCATCACCCATAAAATATTTAGGATAATCTAATCATCTAAAATCCATAGATAAATTCTATGTTCGCGATTGCCAACCTTAACTTTCTCAATTTGTTTAGGAGGTAAATCTCCTAAGTTGTATTCATGGGAAACAACTCTTGTTCCTGACTTTAATTTTGGTAAAATTTCAGAGCGTACTCGTAGATTTGCCAGTGGTAGAAGATAAAGGGTAATTACAGTAGCGTCACTTAAATCGGCTTTAAAAAGATCTTGTTTAATAAATTTAATGCGATCGCGAATTTCTGGTGTTTTGGCGATCGCAGCCTTTGATTCTCGATCTGATTCCCTAATTAACTCAGGATCAATCTCGATACCGATTGCCTTTGCTCCAAATTTTTGTGCAGCAGTAATCACGATTCGACCATCGCCACTACCTAGATCATAAACAACATCATTTTTATCAACCTTTGCCATTTCTAGCATTTTTAGAACTACTTCTGGCGGCGTTTGTACATACGGAGCATCGGGAATACGCTCTGGTTCAATATCTTTAGTCGCCATGGAGGGAAGCGGCGGCAATGGTTTGTTTTCTGGTTTATTTTCTAAGGGATCACTTGACGATGTTGAATTATTAAACATCAGAGAATTACAAGCCAATAATGTTGATGATGTGATGGCAGCAATCAACACAAACCTCAAGATCAATCTCAATAAATTTGCCATATTTAGCTTTGGTCAAAACCCAGTTTTTGCAAAACAGCTTCCTGTGACTCTGGCTGTTGACTATAGGCAAACCCCCAAGGCATTTGGATTGGTAATAGCGGCAACAATCGATCTAGTGAGTAGGGACTGCCATAGAGGACTAAAGCTTGCAGTTTATGCTCTAATGTCAATTCTGTTACTAAAATTTGAATCTTATCCTGCAAATTGGTATTGCCACGAAATGGATTGCCACGACTGAAAATTTGGATAAATATTTGCGAAAATTGGTCGTATTTTAGATTTGCTAAAGTCAATCCATCTGCGACAATGCGCTGATAGCCATTGTTTTTTGGCAATAACACCGCAGGCGATCGCGAGTTGAGAAATTCATCGCAAGTCAGGGGATCATCAACAATAATTAAGTTCAGATAATTTGCTTCGATGCGTTCTTGAACAGTAATAGATTGTAGATTGGCAATTGAGGAATAAACATTTATCGATTTTGTGGCGATCGACTTGGCAATTCCTAGATTCAGAGGATTGCCTAATTTTTTAAGATTAGGAGGAATACCACAAACTCTTTGTTTCGCTCTCCATATCCTTTGAACTGAGGCTCGAATTTGATCGCGATCTATTTCTCTGGATTCCACAGCTTCACAGATGGCATGAATTGTGGCGATCGGATCGACAGGCATCAGCAAAATATCTACGCCAGCCTTGACAGCTTGGACAGCGATCGCTTCAGGACTACCCAAATTCGCCACCCCTGACATAATTAGCGCGTCAGTGGTAATCAGTCCCTCGAACCCTAACTCGTTCCGCAAAATTCCCGTAATGATATGGTGTGACAAAGTTGCAATATTATGACGATCAAAAGCTGGCACTAGAATATGTGCGCTCATAATTGCATCCACTCCCGCCGCGATCGCATTGATAAATGGCGGAAACTCCACATTCTCAAATCTTTGGCGATCGTGGGGGATCATTGGTGTTTGTAAATGCGAATCCACAGATGTATCGCCATGTCCGGGGAAATGCTTGGCAGTCGTCAACACAGGATACTGCTTGGCTCCCGCGATAAATCCTCGCGTTGCTCCCATCACTTCGCCGACTGTAATCCCAAAGGCTCGCACATTAATCACAGGATTATCAGGATTGTTATTGACATCAACAATCGGCGCAAGCACCCAATTGAGTCCGATCGCCAAGGCTTCCTCCGCCGTGATTTTACCCATCGCCTCGGCGTATTTCATAGACACTGCTTGCAAAGCCATCGGCGGCGGGAACCATGTTGCACCACTAAAGCGTTGTCCTACACCCTCCTCAATATCAGCAGCAATCAACAACGGAATCTTAGCCCACGACTGCATCTGCTGCGTTCTAAGGGCAATTTCTGGCGCACTACCACCGAGTAAAATTACACCGCCAACTCCATATTCGCCGATCAGAGTTTGTAATTTTGCATTGTTCAACTCCCACTGTGGATACTGAATCTGATGGTCGTAAAGCATCCCGCAGGTGCGAACCACCACCATTTGAGAAACTTGCTCAATGAGGCTAAGGCTGTCAATATCAGGCAAGTTGATTGGCAACATAATTAACTAAGATCAGGACTTAACTAGGAATGTGCGGTGCTTTTCACCGCACATTCCTAAAACTCTAGCGCGAAATCTTTGCGGGTCATTGGTTGCGGTACTTCTAAACCTTCACCACCGATATATTTTAATGGTTTACCTTCAACGGACAAATAAACTTTTGCAT
The DNA here is from genome assembly GCF_034931345.1 of Pseudanabaena sp. CCNP1317. Taxonomy (NCBI): domain Bacteria; kingdom Bacillati; phylum Cyanobacteriota; class Cyanophyceae; order Pseudanabaenales; family Pseudanabaenaceae; genus Pseudanabaena; species Pseudanabaena sp. CCNP1317. The sequence continues at coordinate 25,375 of NZ_JAYGIF010000111.1, forward strand.
CGGGTTCCAAAGTTGTGGCTGTATATAAAACCTGAATGATCCTTCCCTGCATTGAGGCTGAGCCACCACCTTTAGTAAAGTCTTTAGATAAATCAATGCGAATTTCCTTGTTTTTTGATGTTGAACTTAAGACTTTCGTACTTTCAGGAATAGCGCTATAAAGTTCAGTTTCAGGAGGCTTTTCGGTAATCAACATGTTAATTACTGAAGCGATCGCCTCATCATTGCTTTTGGCTTTAACGGCGATCGGCACGGCTGTTAGTTTGTTGCTGCTAGCCTCGATCCAATAAACTGCCAACTCACCATCTACAGCCCTAGTTGCTGAAGGTGATTGAGCCACTTGATTGATTGAAGACGGGACTGATGATTGGGAATTTGGCTGATTATTTAAAGTACTATGCACCAACACAGCCGCACTAGAACCGCCAACAACAGCCGCAGCTACAAGTGCAAACCAAGTACTTTTGCTTAAAACTGGAATTTTCATAATTTCGCTCTTTAATGCTAATTAAGTTTGCATGGTTCTTGACGCAAACAAACATGAATTAGCTCCTTAATCTATTTTATAGCAGTTAGCTCTGCTGAAATTTATGTCTTAAGGCGATCGCTACTTCTGGGGTAACTAAATGTCCAATTTCACCGCCAAAACGGGCAATTTCACGCACTACGCTACTACTTAAAAAACTATATTCGTTGGAAGTAGATAAAAAAACTGTCTCGATATCATTTGCCAAAGTCTTATTGGTATGCGCCATTTGCAATTCCAACTCAAAATCAGAAACTGCGCGTAATCCTCTAATTAAAACCTGTGCTTGCTTGAGATGAGCATAGGTGACAGTTAATCCCGTAAAGGTATCAACATCCACATTATTTAAGTGCTGCGTTGCTTCACGGATCTGAAGCATCCGCTCCTCCATGGTAAATAGAGGATTTTTATTAGGATTGCGTAAAACGGCAACAATCACGCGATCGAACAGATGACTACCGCGCTTAATAATATCGAGATGTCCAAAGGTAATCGGATCAAAACTACCTGGATAAATGGCAATCAATGCAGTCACCAACTTGCTACAGTCAGCGATTATATCGCATAAAACCCAAAAGCATGATGGCGGCGCGAAGCGCCGCCATCATGCTTTTGGGTTTTATGCTTACAGGCTACTGGAGCCAAGATATTTACCGATCGCTGGTGAATAAATTTCATAGAGCATGGTGATCGGTTCGCCGCCATGCCATAACAAATAATGTCTAGCCCAATAGGTGTCAACCTCAGGATAGCCAAAAGCTTTCGCCAAATTAGGACAAGCCCCCTTATAAATACCCTTGAGATCGCGATAAAGCTCGGTATATTTTTGGTTGAGGCTGACCCAGATCGGTAGAGACGGATCTTTTAAATATTTTTGCATCGCCGCTTCTGACCACCAAGATGTCGCATGGGAGAAAATTTCCCCCGTTTGCTGCGATCGCAAAAAGATCTGTCGGCGAATCCGTGGCGCAGCAATCAATGAAATATCCGAAGGCGCATTATCATTATCGTCCCCAATATTCGTCATCGCAAGCACCTCAACCGAGATATCCGATTGAGTCAATAGCTGCAAATGTCTAGTTGGCGCTCCATCACCCATCAAGAACATTTGCCAAGTGGGAGACAGTAAATTAAAAGGTAAACCTTTACGAATATCAGCTTCGCTGCCCTGCCACATGGGTTCTTCGATACGATTCCACGCGGAAATACTTTCCCCGTTGAGAGATTGAGAGTCAGGAATTTGAATGCTTTGAGCAGATGAGATAGTCATACAGGATTTCTCTTAACAATCCGTAACATATCCTCTATTGTAGTCTTAAACAAAAGGAAACGTGCTAAGCGCATTTCTTTTTGTTTAAGACATGCGTAATAGTCTGATTTGAGCAACGATGAAGATGGCAGGAATAATTCGTCCGTAATTAGTAGCGATCGCCCGCCAGCCGAGATCTGCAAAAAACAAGCCCCAAAGTGCAGGTGTAATCACCGAAAAAACAGTCCGCGCCGCCGTGTATTGCGTCGCCGCAACTGCCATGCCCCGTTTGGCTAAATACGTTGACACATAGGCGTTTAATCTTGTGGCGATCGCTGTACCACCAGCCTTAAGTACCTCATAACCAACTTGATAGGATGCAAAATGCCAAGCCATTTGTCGAGCGATCGCCGTTAGTACCGCCGAACGAATCACCGTACTCACGGCGATCGCACTGCCACCTTTGACCAACAAACTCATAGGGTTGCGCTGAGCATCAAGTGGCAAAGACTTTTGCAAATCTGACTCTGTGAGCGCGGCTTGCATCGAATCATCAATACTAGATCGCTCTTGAGGCGAAAGTTTTTTCCACGAGTTGCTAATTAAATTCAGAAATAATTCTGATTCAATATCTTCAATAGTTTGATTTTTGGAATATTTAATGTTTAAGTGCTGACATACGCGCTCTAGAACTTCGCGATAGCTGACATTGCTAGTTTTGCGACGTAAAACCGTTAATCCATCGGCAGCCAGAAATCGAAAACGCTTCGCGATCGCCTCAATCAGTTCATCACGATCCCAGCTTTGTAATTCCTTAACTGGCGGTGTAGCAAAATAGTCAAGGGGATTGAACTTGCGCCGAAAGAGGATATCCGCGATTTGGTATAACTCCTCATCGGTCGCCAGTGTTAGAACATTGCTTAACTCGTCCATTGCCCCATCCATTGATTTGTAACGAACAGCATCTCAAGCTTACTTAAGCTTAGAAGATTCTAGTACTAATTACTCAAATCACAAAATTAAGCAGAGAGGGCTTTCCTAGTCTCTTCCCAGCCTAAAAGAAACAAGTATTAGTGTTGCGGCGCAAAGCCGCCACAACACTAATACTAATTCACGAAAGTGTGACAACATTTTGTGATGTCAGTTCGATATAACCATTTGCGGCGTGCTTCGCACGCCGCAAATGGCTATATCGAACTCACGTTCTATTAATACTAAATAGGTTGTGAGAGTGCGCCCCGAAGGGGCGCACTCTCACAACCCTCAAAATCTTACAACTCATTTAGGAGTGCTATAGCTGTCGCCATTTTTGTTAGGACATAAAACCCAAATAATGTAAGGCGGCGCGAAGCGCCGCCTTACATTATTTGGGTTTTGATTTGTCCTGATACAGGTGACCATAGCTATATATATGAGACACAAGCAGAGTTTTTATAGGTTTTGACCGTCATTTTTAATTGTGACCATCGACCTATAGGTTTCCACGTCGGGCTTGTTCGTTTTCAAGGGCGATAAATAAAGACTTAAAGTTTCCTGCCCCAAATCCTTTTGAGCCATGTCTCTCAATAATCTCAAAAAATAACGTTGGGCGATCGCCAACTGGCTTGGTGAAAATCTGTAATAGATAACCATCAAGATCGCGATCCACTAGAATTCCTAACTCTGCTAGCTTTTCTACAGGAAGCCCTGTTTCAATTACCCAATCCTCTAAATTTTCATAGTAAGCCTTGGGGATAGGAAGAAACTCGACTCCAGATTTTTTGAGCTGAACTACTGTTTGAACAATATCATCAGTACAGAGACCAATATGCTGAATACCAGGACCATAATGGAAATCTAGAAATTCTTGAATCTGAGATTTGCGCTTGCCAATGGCGGGTTCATTTATATTGAAGAAGGTTTTATTGTTGCATCGAAGTACTTTTGACATTAAAGCAGAGTATTCCGTTGAGATAGCTCGATCATCGAAATGCATATGCATATCAAATCCAAGTGCTTTAACAAAGAAATCACACCACCGATCCATTTCACCTTGCTCGACGTTACCAACAACATGATCGATGTGCTTCAAACCAACGGAGTTGGAGGTGGTGGTGGAGCACTCAACAAAACCTGGCGCAAAAACGCCAGAATATTTACTACGATCTACGAATTTGATTAATACATCACCATAAACATGAACAGATGCAAATTTAAAAACACCATGTTCATCGTCTTGTTCAGTTGGTGGAATATAGCTAATAGCACCATGAGAAACTGCCTGATTGTATGCCTTAACTACATCAAGAACTTCAAGAGCAACAATAGCAACTGTATCTCCGTGCTTCATGATGCTTTGCGAAATCGAGTGTTCTGGAAGGAAAGATGAACTCAGTACAAAACGAATATCTCCCTGTTCCATTAGAAAAGAGCTTACTTTACGTTCGCCTGTCTCTAGTCCACAGTAAGCAGTATTCTTGAAGCCAAAGCAGCTGGAATAGTAATGTGCTGCTTGTTTGGCATTTCCTACATAGAACTCAAGGTGATCAAATCGTTTGTTATTAGATGACTCATTCATCATAGAACCTCTTCTATAAAATAGAATATGTGTTTCTTACTTTTGCGAGGTATAAACTAGAGGGCTTACATCTTTCTTCATACAGCATTATCCTTGTATGCCTCATCAGACAAAGAATAACCATATTAGGAACTAAGGACTTTTGAAAAAGCAAATAAATATTCAGTTACTTTTGGACAAGGAGCAAGGAGTAAATCATGGAGTTTGTATTTTCTAAAGTGGATTTCATAATTGATATTGAGTTCTTCCACACAAATTAGATATATGCCTTGCAACTAAATATTTAATTTATTTTTCTTGAATTTATTATTAATTAAAAACTTATATAAACACAATAATCATTAGTTATACAAAGGTTATACATAAGTTATGCATAAGTTATACAGCTATTAACTTGGATACAGGCATTTGCGGCGTGCTTCGCACGCCGCAAATGCCTGTATCCAAGTCACGTTGGATTAAAAAACAAACCTAGTAAGAGTTTTAAAAGCACATTACGTGAGGTCGGGATAAGCTACAAAATTTTAAAGGCCAAAACAGTAAAAGCCTCGCTTCGCGAGGCTTTTACTGTTTTGGCTCCCAGATAGGGTTCGCGGCGCGAATCCTATCTGGGAGCCATTTTGAAGTCATGTAAAAATCGGTTTATTGAAAGTCCGCTAACGATGGACTTCCAATAAACCGATTTTGGTATTTCTAGTGCCTTTGGCACTAGAAATACCAAAATCGGTTACATAATGCGACTTTCTGTCATGGACTTGTGACTTAATAAAATACTAAATATAAAACCAGAATCAGTGGGGCGGCTCCGATGCCCCACTGATTCTGGAAAATCTGGATTGGTATTTTATTTTCTTGCAAGCTCCTAATATCAATCTAAATTTTACGAACGAAACTCTTCAGTAGCTTTCCAGATGATCTGACCAATCTGGTCAGCATTTTTCTTCATACCTACATCAGCATGAGCGCAGTCAAGTTTATGCAATGAAACTTTTCCAGTTAATAGTTTCCCCCACCCACAATAGGGAAAGAGCCACGATAGATCCGTCCACAGGACATCCTTTGTTCTTGATTTTAGTCCGCTCTTTTTCGGTGCTGTTAGTACAACCTTTCCAGAAAAAACTTTAGAGCTATGATTTCTACATACTTCGTCAATAGAATCCCATGCTTGCGGTAGTATGCGATCATATTCACTCATTAGTCTATGGGGCTTTTCGGGAGATTGATCAGCCATAAACTGACTAAAATCCAACTCATTCTCAGATTTATTTATCTCTTCCATCGCATTAAAGGAAAACAATCTTTCGAGAATATACTTACCTTTTTCAGTCAATGACAGTGGCAAGAATTGCATGAGATGAAATTTAAGTATGCAAAGTTTGAGATCGAGTTGGCACAACACATCATATATTTTAGATGGTCCTTCTCTATCAATTATTGCAAGGAAATCAACCTTTTTGCCCTTTTTCTGTAATTGGCAAGCTACTTCCATCGCCACAAGCCCTTCATAGCAGTTCCCTCCAATCAAGTAAGGTTCATCTTGCGGAATTGAGAGTAGCTCATCAACTATTACTGAGGCGATCGCTTCAATATAGTTTTCTGTGGAATGTAATGGAGTCCAACTACCACCAGGTATGGTATATACAGGTTGGGGTAATCCTAAATTCTTGCCGAAATCAATATAACCAATCCAAACAAAAGGTCGAGATGATTTCATCTCGGTTGGAGGAACTTCTACAATTAAACCTCGTTTGCCAATATGCTTACCAATTCGACCACCGCACAAGGATAGAAAAGCCCGATAGTCTTCTAAACTAAGCCCTAAAGGAACGTCTTCAGGTGATATTGTTTCAGAAGGTTTTTCACGCATCCAATTAGCGATTTTGGCGATCGTTCCCATTTCAAAAAATGAGGATATTGGGAAATGATAGTTAAAGACTTTTTCTATTTCCGTAACTAAACGGACTGACAGAAGTGAATTACCTCCTAACTCGAAAAAGTTGGCATTTACACTTATTTCGTTGATACCTAAAAGCTTTTGCCAAATAGATGCTAGTCGTTGCTCTAGTTCATCACGAGGCAAAATTACTTCTACATCTACTAACCTATCTGTACCTAAAGTGAGCAGGGCTTGGCGATCCACCTTGCCATTTGCCGTTAGAGGTAAGGTATCTAAAATGACAAAACTACTAGGTATCATATAGGATGGTAGCTTGCGTTGAAGAAAGTTCTTTAGATCTTCAACATCAATTCCCTGATCCTCTTTAGAACTGAGATAGGCAACTAAAATCTTGTAGCCATTTGGCGATTCTTGGCATAGCACAACTGAGTTACTGACAGCAGGATACTTTTCCAATTGAGTCTCAACTTCGAGGGGTTCAACTCTAAAGCCGCGAATTTTAATTTGAAAATCAGATCTACCGATAAATCCAATATTCCCGTCGGGTAAATAGAAAGCAGTATCGCCAGTTTTATAAAGACGATCCTTGGGATTGTTAGAGAAAGGATTACGAATAAATCTCTCAGCAGTAATATCTGGACGATTTAAGTAGCCACGACTAAGACCAACTCCGCCAATGTATAGTTCTCCATTCACCCCAATCGGGCAAGGTTGTAAATTAACATCTAAAACATAGGTCTGAAGATTGGCGATCGCACGACCGATAGGAATTTCAGAGTCAGCAGGAAGATTATTTTCAGAACTACAGGGATCGTAGATTGTAGCTGTGACAGTAGCTTCAGTGGGACCATAACCATTGAGCCATCTAGGGTAGTCCCCCACAAGCGATCGCCACTTTTGATAGGTAGCTTTAGAAACTTTCTCTCCTCCCACAATTACTAGACGGAGGCTTTTTGGAAGCGAATAATCTAAAATTGACATACCACTAACCATTTCATTCCAAAAAGCTGTTGGTATATTAATTACTGTAATTGCTTGTTGAGCAAGACTATCAATGAACTTGGTAATAGAGTTGTAAACCTCAGGCTGGGCTAAAATCAAAGTACCGCCCTTCAGCCAAGTTGGGAAAATTTCTTCTATCGCGACATCGAAACTGATATTTGAAAATTGTAAAACTCGATCTTGAGTATTTAACTCATATACTTTGCCAACTGCTAGACAATGGTTGACCATACTGCGGTGAGAAATGGTAACGCCCTTGGGTTCGCCTGTGGAACCTGATGTATAAATGACGTATGCCAAGTTATCAGGATCTATTGAAGTTAGGAGATTATCACTACTACACTTGGCGATCGCTTCCCAGTTAGCATCTAGGCAAAATACACTAAAACCATACTCTGAGAAAGAATCCAGCAGATTAGCCTGCGTTAGAATAAAAGAAACCTGAGCATTGCGTAACTTAGATATTCGCCGATCATGGGGATAATCGGGATTTAAAGGTATATAGGTTCCGCCAGCTTTGAGTACACCAAGCATTGCGATCAGCATATCTGCTGATCGTTCTACACAGATGGCAATCATCGTCTCCGTGTCAACGCCCTGAGATTGTAGATAGTGAGCTAGTTGATTGGCTCGGCTGTTCAATTCACGATAAGTTAGTTTCGCATCCATAGCAATAACTGCGATCGCTTCTGGGGTCTGAGCAACTTGGGATTCAAATAATTGATGAATGCAAAGTTCTGGAATTGGGACGTTGTTATTATTCCATTCAGATAAAATCTGCTGCTTTTCTGGAGTTGTAAGCATTGGTAGAACAGCTATCTTCTGCTCAGGATTAGCGACGATACTTTCTAATAGAGTTTGAAAATGCCCCATCATTCTGGCAATTGTACTGGACTCAAACAAGTCGGCGTTATAACCAATAACCATTTCCAGTCCATTTTCTTGCTCTCTCATGGCTAGAGCTAGGTCATATTTAGTCTCACCATTATCGATGTAATTTATCAATGGTGTGATTGTCAAATCAGGAAGTTGCACAGAAGCCATACCACGTCCATTAGACCAAGGTGGGTTAAGCGCAAATTTTATTTGAAATAAAGGAGATCTACTACGGGTAAGCTCTGGCGGCAATTCTTCGACTAATTTTTCAAAGGGCAAGTCTTGATGCATATTGGCTTCGAGAGAAGCCTCACGCACGCGCTCAAAAAGTTCTCGGAAAGTCAGATCCCCCTCAAAGTTAATGCGTTGAACTAGAGTGTTGGAGAAGAACCCCACTACTCTCTCCGTTTCTATATGACCTCGACTAGCACTAGCAAACGTAATGAGAATATCTTTCTGCTGAGAGTACCGATGCAATAAAATCTCAAATGTAGCAATCAGAACCATAAATAATGTTCCTCCTAGCTTCTGACTCAAGCTAGTGAGATCGGCATTTAATGATTTTGACAACACTCGCGCACTAAGTTCACTACGATAGGTCTGAACTAAGTGAGGACGAGGATGATCGGTTGGTAACTGAATAGCTGAAAGAGGTCCCTGTAATTTCTGCTTCCAATAATTAAGTTGGGATTCTAACACTTCACCTTGAAGCCAATTACGTTGCCAATTTGCAAAATCAACATATTGAACTGAGAGTTCTGGTAAAGGGGAGTCTTGATTATTTGCATAAGCAGTATAAAGAGTGTTGAAATCTTGATAGAAAACATCAGATGATGCTGCATCACAAACTATATTGTGTATGTTGAAAACGAGTAGATGTTCAACCTCAGTCAACTGTAGGAGCAGCACTCGTATCATTGGTCCAGTTTCTAGATTGAATGAGCATTGCGCCAATGCTGTAGCTCTTTTCCGAGCCTTTGCATCACGATATTCGGTAGGAACTAACCTGAGATCCTCTACTGATATGTCAATATCTACTTCAGGCAAAATTACTTGAGTAGGTTGCCCATTTACAGAGGGGAATATAGTTCGCAGCACTTCATGGCGAGCAATCACCGAATGTAAACTTTTTTCAAGTGCTGAAACGTTGAGTATCCCTCTAAAACTAAACACGACAGGCATGTTGTTGGAAGAGCTATCAGGTTCAAATTTATGAAGATACCAAAGGCGCTGTTGAGCAAAAGACAGAGGTAAAGTGGTATTACGATCAATCTTTACAATTGGAGGCAACTGCGGGCTACTGTTTTGTGTGGCTTGACGCAGGAACTGAACAATTTCAGCTTTGCGGTTTTTGATCTCAATAAGCAATTCAGGCGTAATAGCATCTTTAGCGGCCCGATATCGTAAACGCTCACCTTCTAACCAAAGATGCACATCTCTCTGACTCAATTCAAATAATAAGGAATCAAGAGTATTCATAGTTCTCCCTCCTCGTAGAAATCCGATAGATCATTTTGAGCAGCTTTCATACTTTGTTTCGCCCAGTTTAATGTTACTATTTTCTCGACCAAGCCTCCTATAGTAGGTGCTTCAAAGAAAATTCGCAGTGTTAGTTCAACGGCAAAAACTTTCCGAAGCCTTGAAATTATTTGAGTTGCCAACAAGGAGTGTCCCCCTAACTCAAAGAAATTGTCGTAGATACCCACGCGTTCTAAATTAAGTACCTGCGCCCAAATATCAGCGATCTGCTGCTCCATAGAGTTGCGAGGAGGCTCATATCTCCCTTGCGAGTTAATTATTCCATCGGGTGCTGGCAGTTCTTTGCGAGCAATCTTGCCATTAGGAGATAAGGGTAATGAATCTAAACTGACAAAAGCATTAGGAATCATATAGTCAGGCAGCTTTTGCTGAAAAAAGTTACGCAACTCATTTACAGAAACCTCTTGTCCTGATACTGGTACAAAATAAGCCACTATCCTCTTATCCGCAGGTATATCTTCTCGAATGATGACAACAGATTTTTGGATGGTTGGATATTTACTCAGGACTGCCTCAACCTCGCCTAGTTCGATCCTAAAACCCCGAATTTTCACCTGATTGTCAATGCGTCCAATAAACTCAATATTCCCATCGAGGAAATAGCAAGCTAAGTCACCAGTTTTATAGAGTTTGGTTCCTGATTGACTACTAAAGGGATTAGGAACAAATCGCTCGGTTGTCAACTCAGGGCGATTAAAGTAACCCGATGCTAATCCATCCCCGCCAATATATATTTCCCCGATCGCCCCAATGGGCATAGGTTGCAATTGGGGGTTCAATATATAAACCTGTGTGTTGTTAATGGGACGACCAATTGGCACAGAGTTACCTATAGTTTTTGCATCTTCAATGGGATAACAGCAAGTAAAAGTTGTGCTTTCGGTGGGACCATAACCGTTAATCAACTTACAGTTAGGTAAAGCTTCTCGAAAACGCTGGACATGATTTACGGAAAGTACATCGCCACCCGCTAACAATTGTTGTAATGGGCGTAACGCTTCAATTTGTTCGTCTACCATCAGGTGAAATAATCCAGCAGTAAGCCAAATAATTGTGACTTGATAGCCTTGAATAACCTGACCTAATTCTTCAAGCGAGGGTTTGTCCGATGGAAATAGAACTAACCGTGCTCCATTCAACAGCGCCCCCCAAATTTCAAAAGTGGAGGCATCAAAGGCAAGAGGAGCCAATTGGAGAAAGATTTGTTCAGGGCTAAAATCAGCATAATTAGCACTCTTGACCAGTCTTACTACTCCTCGGTGGACAACACTTACGCCCTTTGGAACACCAGTTGAGCCAGAGGTATAGATCACATAGGCAAGATTGTCTGGGGTCACATTACAAGTGGGATTTTCTTGGCTTTGTAAAGCGATCGCTTGCCAATCCGTATCTAAGCAAACAACTTGAGCCTTGCTAGGGGGAAACTGCTCCACCAATTTTTGCTGTGTAAGCAGAACAGACACCTGAGTGTCTGCCACCATAAATGCTAATCGTTCTGGAGGATAGGAGGGATCGAGTGGGACATATGCACCACCAGCCTTCAAAATACCAAGAATGCCAATGATTGTTTCTAGCGATCGCTCAATGTAAATGCCGACTAAACTATCAGCGCCAATACCCAAGCCTATCAAGTAGTGAGCTAGTTGGTTCGCCCGACAGTTTAACTCTTGATAGCTAAGCTGTTCGTTCTCAAAAATCAAAGCGATCGCGTCTGGGGTAGCAAGTACTTGTGCTTCAAACACCTCTTGAATTGAAGAATTACGAGGATAATCTACTTGTGTTTGATTCCATGATGTTAGTAGCTGTAGCTCGGTTTCTGGTAAGAGTGGTAAGCGGTCAATAATTGTATCGGGAGCAGACACAATCCCAATCAATAGAGCCTCAAACTCCGCCAAGCGACGACGAATCGTTGCGGCATCAAACAGGTTGGTGTTGTATTGGCATTCTAAAGTAACCTTGCCCCGCAGCTCTGTGGCATTAATAAATATTTCAAAGTTCTCATAGCTACGAGGATTAGTAGAGAACTCTACTTTGAGATCCTCAAACAATAGGCGATCGTTATCCAGCCCTTGATCGAGGTTAAATGTAATCGGTACTAGTGGAATGCGGCTAGTATCGCGAGGGATTGCCAACTTTTCTACTAAACTGCCAAAGGTAAATAATTGATGATCATAGGCATCCAAAATGACTGGTCGGCGTATCTGTAAGTAGTCACTGAATGCTTGTGTTCCATCCACCCAACTTTTTAAAGGGAGCAAATTGACACAATGACTTACTAGCTGATAATTTCCTGTCGCAGCCTGTCCAGCCGCAGGAATCCCCACCATAATTTCATTGCTTCCAGTTAACCGATGCAGAAACACCTCAAAGCTGGTCAACAAAGTAGTTGTAAAACTGCATCCTAGCTTGTTTCCCAATTGCTTTAAATTGCTAACTAAAGTAGGATCTAAATCCCAATCTTCGCGAGCAGCATTGAAGGTGCGAACTGGTGGACGAGGGCGATCTGTCGGAAAATCTAAGACAGGAATGGAATCAGAAAACTGGTTTAGCCAATATGCTTCGGTCTCGATTTCTTCTTCACTACCCTTAGCTTCTTGTTGGGCGATCGCATATTCACTAAAATTTGCTGGTTCTTCTAAGTCGTGCGTTTCTCCATTTTTTAAGGAGGTATATAACTTGCCAAGATCGGTCATTAGCACAGCCCAAGACCAGCCATCACAAATAATATGATGTGCCGTCAATAGTAGAAGATTTTCCTGATCTTGAGTCTTAATTAGCTGTACCCGAATCAATGGGCCATGCTCAAGGTCGAATGGAGTCTCTACAGCTTGCTTTAGCAAGTCCGCTAACTTAGTATCTCGTTCCCCCGAATCCAATCCAGAAAGATCGATTTCTGGAATTTCAAGATTGAGTGAAGCCACAATACAAAGATTAATTCCATCAGGACTAAAGGTTGTTCTCAAAGCTTCATGGCGAAGGACTAGCTCTTGCAAAGCTAACCGTAAAGCATCAGTATTAAGTATTCCTCTTAACCACAACTTCTGTGATTCATTGTAGGCACAGTTAGCATCACTACCCATTTGCACTGAAGCCCAAATTTCTTTTTGAGATTCGGTCGCTGGTGCTGTTAAAAGTAATTCTCCATCTGCGAAAGGATTAAAGTCAACAGTAGTAAATTTGGGTTGAGTACCTGATGGAGAATTCATAATTTATACTTCCTATTAATGATTTACGATGACAATAGTTGAGAATCTTATATATTTTTCTTGCTATAATTTTTTTGATACTAAGATAATCTACTTCTACAATACAGCAGTAATCATGAGTAAATATACTATCCATATTTTCTCATGATTACTGCTATATTGTAAAGCTTGAAGAAAAAATCACAGCAATTCTCATTATGAGAAAGATTTGGGTATTTCCAGTGCCTTCGGCACTGGAAATACCCAAATCGTTTTTTTTGAAAGCCCGTCAACGGCGGGCTTTCAAAAAAACGATTTGTATAATGAGAATTGCTGAAAAAATCATACATTTAGCACCAATTCACAAAAGTATTATTGTACTTTCACAAATCATATAGCAATCCTAAATAGGTTGTGAGAGTGCGCCCCTTCGGGGCGCACTCTCACAACACTCAAAATCTTACAACTCATTTAGGAGCGCTATAAGTAAGTCAAACTTAATATTTATATATAGCCAAGAAATTGCATAGCCATTTCTTGGCTATATATAAATATTAAGTTTTTAAATAATGCAGGATTTAATTTCATGTATTAAGTTAGTAATAAATAGCAATGATTGAGTTATATCAAATCACAAGATGGATTAGCTATCTTGTGATTTGATATAACTCAGAGATAAATTAAAGAACCTCATTTAGAAGTCTTTCTTATTATTTTTAATACTTAACAAAATAATTTGTATTTCTAAAATTTGGTGTGATACATCTAATATATTTTTTAAAATGGATTTGTCAATTCAATTCCTACCAACTATCCCCTACTCAACATAGAAATTAGTATAGCCATCCTAAATGAGTTGTAAGATTTTGAGTGTTGAGAGAGTGCGCCCCGAAGGGGCGCACTCTCTCAACCTATTTAGGATTGCTATATCATCCAATGAATAAAGAATGTTATACGGCAAAACCAAATACTATTATTTATTCATTGCTAAGGAAGTATACTTGCAGACTGAGAAATATTTTCACCTAAACTATTGAATGCTGATACTGCATAGATAGCATTTTCTCCAGCAGCTTTATCTCGAAACTCAAGCACTATATGTGGATATATTGGAGCGTCACCACCATCGCGTTCTTGTCCCTGTAATGTTGCGATTAGAGTATTGTTACGATAAACCCGAAATTTTGGTAATCCATTTTCAATGTCTGGGGTGAAATCCCAATTTAAGACAACCTCAGTTGCTCCGATTCTTATAACACGCACATCAGTTGGTGCATCAGGCTTTCGAGTTGGGGAAACTCTGTCTGGATAACAGCTTTCAGGTAGATATGGAGCACCTAAGAGAGTAACAAGGCTTTTATTTGAACAAATACTATACCTAATCTTCTCAAATAAATTTGGATTAGAAACGTATTCCTGCCATTTATAAGCAGTTTCTTCATTTGGCAACCATGTTGCATGTAAAGGATCTCCCTTGTAGTTACTAACTGGAGCTATTTCATGGGTGTCTGGATTAGCCAACCAACCTTGAGATGCCTCAAGTTGACGGAGTTTTTGACTATCTTTTGTCAGCCGAGTGGTTAAAATCGAGTCCAAGTAAGGGATGGCGATAAGCCTTGTATCGGTAGATCCATGCCCCATATCCGCTTCTAGAGCAAGACCCCAAAGCGCACCAGCTTTTCTAAACCGAGAGAAAACTTGTCTGGGTAGATCAAGCCCTTCACTGAAATAGAGCGTGCCAACTGCTTCACCAGCTCCCAACGCGTACAGAACTGGCATTCCAAGAACATTTGGATTGATATCGGAGGCAAGAAGTTTAATAGGCCCTGAATGAGAAATATTAGCGCCACCTCCTCGCATAGCTATTAATGCAATCGTGCGATCGGGATACTTGTGAGACATTTGTACAGCCCAATCGGCTCCACCAGAATATCCCCAGAGAACCCATGGAATCTCACCTAATTCTGGATGACCACTCTTTTGCCCAAATTCATTAAGAGATTTTAGAAAAGCATCTTCTGAGCCTCGGTCAATGACAGCCCAACTATCGCAAGGATCGACAGGATATATACCAACTGTTTGATATTTAGTTCCGAGAATTGCTAGTTGATGCTTAATTGCTAGGGCTTGCCAGTGTAAATCGTTCGCGTAAACAAGCCCCATATCTGTAGCATCATCACCACCACATCCATGCTGCCTAACAATCACCCCACGAACTGTTTCTACTCCGTTGGGAATCCATATTCGATAATTGGCTAAAATATGATTGGCTGTATCAGTTATTGGAACTGATGTTTCGTAATAGATGCCACGCTCAAGACTATTTTTTTGTCCAGTAGATATAGCTGATTGTTGTGGCAATGGCTGAGGAATAGACAACAGCCATTTTATCCATCCTAAGTGAAGCAGAAGTGTAGTTAAAGTGGCTAAAAGGAAAATTACAACAAGTTTCCATTTGATGTGAATACCAAATGGTATAAATGGCAGTCGCATAACAGACAAAATCCTATTGAAAAACTGAACAAAGAGACATCTCGATATGCTGGTGCATATCAAGATGTCAATGCGGCATGTCTTTACGAAACACCTCCAAGTTGCAAATATTTACCAGGATTATCTAGATCAGGGATATACCAAGCAGGATTACCTTCGGGATCTCGTCCCAAACGAGCCCCTGGTTGGGGTGGCCGATTGCGATCAAAGCCGCCATTATTGCCGTTAGCAACATTCTTAGGCTGCGGTAAAAATCCAATCATCTGCATTTCGGCAACAGTATCTTTAAAGGCTCTGATCACAAATTCAATATCAGCGTCGGAGTGAGATAGTGTAAAGAAGCAAGGACGATGATCCCAAACATGGACACCTTTTTCGCGCAATAAATAGAATATCAAGCTGGCATAAGGGCTTTCATGGGGATAGTTAATATAGAAGTAAGAACTAAAGTGAGCAATCTCAATTGGCGCTTCAATTTGCTTGAAGTATTGGTTGAGATGAGTTGCAAATTTACTTACCTTGTCGGCAAGCGATCGCTGCAACTCAGGTCCACCTACCTTAAGTTTATAGAGAACAGCCTCGGCTGCGGCTAGCGCCATAGGATGACGGACAAAGGTTCCCGCAAAGAAGGTAACTCCAACTTCAGGAATAGAGTTATCACCATATTGCCAGAATCCACCATCAAGGGCATCCATATATTCAGCTTTACCAGCTACAATCCCAATCGGTAAGCCGCCACCAACCACTTTGCCGTAAGTTGCCATATCAGCTTGGATATTGAAATAAGCTTGAGCGCCACCTGGGTGAACACGGAAGCCAGTCACAACTTCATCAAAGATGTATGCAGTTCCAGATTGCTCAGTTAAAGTCCGCAAATCTTGCAAAAACTCTTTGGGTTGAAGGTTTGGATCACGGCTGCGAACTGGCTCCACTAAAATTGCGGCTAAATCATCGGCGCGATCGCGCAGAATCTGTAAAGACTCAGGCGTGTTGTAATCCAATACCAGTAGATTCTCAAACATGCAGGGCAAAATCCCAGGAGCTGCGGGCAAAGTTTTTAGCTTGGGTCCTTGGCGGTAAAGCACCTCGTCAAACGTACCGTGATAATCCCCAGCAAAGGTAGCCACGAGATCGCGTCCCGTAACTGTCCGAGCTAGACGTAAGGTTGCCATTACCGCTTCCGACCCCGTGTTACAAAATGCTACTCGTTCCATGCCTGTAAATTCGGCAACAAGCTTAGCAACTTTACCTGCTAGGGGAGTTTGGGGCCCAATTTCAATACCCTTATCTAGCTGTGCTTTTACGGCTTCTGTCACGAAATCTGGTGACCAACCAAAGAAATTCAAGCCAAAGCCATTGGTGATATCCACATATTCGTTACCATCGACATCCCAGAGCTTGGAACCAGATGCGCGATCGGTGACAATCGGATAAACCATTTCTTTAAACAATGGTGTAAATCCTGAAACTGTGCGTGGATCAGCTAGGTATTTGCGATGCTCCTGTGTCTGCCGTTTTGATTCTTGAGTCCGAGCGATATAACGAGCAATGATGCGATCAAGAGCTTTTTGCTGTTCCGATGTTAACGCGGCAGTGACCGACTTTTCAATCTTAGCTCCAGGACCAAAGTTTTTGCGTGGTTTAGGTTCCTCTGCTTCAGTAACCGTTACAACTTCTGCCTTGATTGGCGCAGCAGCAGGTGCAGGCTGAGTTGGAGGTGCTGCTGGAGGTGCTGGAGGTGCAACCGTCTGAACTACAGGTGCAGCGATCGCAGGACTAATCGTTCCACCTGTTTGACTTAGTAGCTGCAATTGTTGCGCCATAATTTGCAGTTGCTGAGCCACCACAGATTGCATCGTACCAGCCATTTCAGGGCTTAGTGAAGGCAGTACAATGCCATTGTTTTGATTGCCATTGGCAGGATGAGGTTGTCCGACAAAATTAGACATGGCTGGAGGATGGGTAGAGATCGATATGGGATTAGCAACTAAAGTTTCAGCAGCAGGTGCAGGTACAGCAGGGGACGCAGGGGTAGAGACAACTTCTACTGGAGTTGCTGCGATAGAGGCGGGAGCAGGGAATGCATCAGGGGGAAGCGATCGCAGTACAAAGTCAGACAACGTATCGAGATTGGGATAATCTTCTAATAAATGTCGAAAAGTGATTTTAACCTTGAACTTCTTTTTCAAAGCCATGGCAACTTGGGTGAGAGAAAGAGAATCCAATCCCATTTCCAAGAATGTCGTTGTGCCATCATTACCATCAATTTCTAGCCCTGAGGTGGTTTCTAGAACTTCTTGAAGTTGGGGGATAAGTTGTTGCTTACGAGCTTCAGTCATAATATGCGCTTGCACCTCTATATTAGGGGTAGGATTGGGTTGTAAAGATGGGATGGGTGGGAGTGATTGAATTTCGACGGTGGGCTGAATTGGGATTGGTTCAGCAGGTGGGGGCAGGGGAAGCGTTGGTTCAATCGAAGGTTTCGGATCGATCCAATAGCGCTTGCGCTCAAATGGATATGTGGGTAGTGGGATGCGATGTCGGTATTCATCAGCATAAAACTTGGCTCTGTCAAGATCAATCCCAGCCAGCCAAAGTTGCCCGATCGCCTGCAATATGGCAACCCATTCGGCATCATTATCGGTGGTGCTACCCAAGGAGGAAATCGCAATTGGGTGCGACCTCAATACAATACAATTATTAGACAGCAGCAGGAAACCCATACTGATTGAGATTGTCCCAGAATTGCTCCCAACGAGTAGAAGTTAAAACTAAAGCTCTTAAACTCAAAATTATGCT